>CAIXOY010000024.1 GCA_903921135.1 uncultured Gammaproteobacteria bacterium | reverse complement strand
ATCGGCGGCGGCGGGCATGGTTTGGCGACGGCCTATTACCTCGCCAGCAAGCACGGCATCCGCAATGTCGCGCTGCTCGAGAAGGGCTGGCTGGGCGGTGGCAACACCGGCCGCAACACCACCATCGTGCGCTCGAACTATTTCTACCCGCAGAGCACCGATCTCTACGACCACTCGCTGCGTCTCTACGAGGGCCTGAGCCTCGAACTCAACATCAACCTGATGCTGAGCCAGATGGGCATTCTCACGCTCGCGAACAGCCGCCACGACGTCGAGATGCTGCAGCGCTGGTCGAACGCGATCCAGGTGCAGGGCATCGCCTGCGAGTGGCTGGAGCCCGAGCAGGTGCAGGCCGAGGTGCCGGCGCTGGATGTCTTCGGTATGCGCTATCCGGTGAAAGGCGCGTTCATGCAGCGCCGCGGCGGTACGGCCCGCCACGATGCGGTTGCGTGGGGCTATGCGCGGGGCGCGAGCCAACTGGGCGTCGACATCATCCAGAACTGCGAAGTGAGCGGCTTCGAGATCAGCAACAACCGCGTGCGTGCCGTGCACACGAATCGCGGCACCATCCGCACCGACCAGGTGGGCATCGCGGTGGCAGGCCACAGCACGGTGCTGGCCACGCTCGCGGGCTTCAAGCTTCCGCTCTCCAGCATGACGCTGCAGGCCTACGTGAGCGAGCCTGTGAAGCCCGCACTCGACCGCGTGATCAACTCGCCCATGGTGCACGCCTACATCAGCCAGTCCGATCGCGGCGAGATGGTGATGGGCGCGGGCGCCGATGCCTATTACTCCTACGGGCAGCGCGGCAACCTCCCTACGCTCGAAGACGGCGTGCGCTCCATCCTCGAGATGTTCCCCCGCTTCAGTCGACTGAAAATGATGCGGCAGTGGGGCGGAGTGGTGGACATCAGCCCCGACACCAGCCCCATCATCGGCAAGACGCCGGTCACGGGCATGTATATCAACTGCGGCTGGGGCACGGGTGGCTTCAAGGCCATCCCTGCGGGCGGCGATCTTCTCGCCTCCACCATTGCGCACGACAAACCCCACCCGCTGGCCGAGCCCTTCTCCCTCGAGCGTTTCCACACCGGACGCCTCGTGGACGAGGGCGCCGCTGCCGGCGTCTCGCACTGAGGGCCTGCACACATGCTGCAAATCGACTGCCCCTGGTGCGGCCGCCGCGACGAAGACGAATTCCACTGCGGTGGGCAATCGCATATCCAGCGCCCCATGCTCGACTGTTCTGACGCCGAGTGGGGTGATTACCTTTTCATGCGCATCAATCCCAAGGGTGTGAGCCTCGAGCGCTGGCGCCACACCTACGGTTGTCGCCAGTGGTTCAACGTGGCCCGTGACACGGTCACGCACCGCATCCTCGCCGTATACGGCATGACGGATCCGGTGCCTGCATTGCCGGAGGCGCGCGCGTGAGCAAAGCCACTGACCGTTTGCCAGGCGCGCGTGTCGACACCTCCGCGCCCATCAGTTTTTTCTTCGATGGCAAGCCGTATCGCGGCTATGCGGGCGACACGCTCGCCTCGGCGTTGCTCGCGAACGGTGTGCGTGTTCTGGGGCGCGGCTTCAAGCTGCACCGTCCGCGCGGCCTGATGGCGGCGGGCAAGGAAGAGCCCAACGCACTCGTGCAGTTGGAGGAAGGGCCGTGGACCGAACCCAACGTGCGCGCCACGCTGCAACCGCTCTATGCGGGGCTGCGTGCCCGCGGCCAGAACGCCTGGCCCTCGGTGGGTTTCGATCTCTTCGGCGTGCTCGGCTTTTTCAAGCCGCTGTTCCCGGCCTCGTTCTACTACAAGACGATGATGTGGCCGAGCTGGCACTGGTACGAGTGGGCAGTGCGCCGGCTCGCGGGCCTGGGCAAGGCCCCACGCGAACGTGATCCCCAGCACTACCATCGCCAGAATCTGCACTGCGATCTGTTGATCGTGGGTGCCGGGCCTGCGGGGCTTGCAGCGGCGCTGCAAGCCGCGCCATCCGGGCGACGCGTCGTGCTGATCGACGAACAGGAAGAGCCAGGCGGCAGCCTGCTCGCCGAGCGCGAGAGCATCGATGGCAAGCCTGCCATCGAGTGGGTGTCGGCTACGCTGGCCACGCTGGCGACATATGCGAACGTGCAGGTGCTGAAGCGCACCACCGTCACGGGCTATTACGACCACGATGTGCTTGCCGCGGTGGAGCGCGTCACTACGCATCTGGGCCCGAACGCAGCTGCCCATCTGCCGCGCGAGCGCTGGTGGCGGATCCGTGCGCGTCAGGTGGTGCTGGCCAGCGGTGCCATGGAGCGCCCGCTGGTGTTCCCCGATAACGACCGCCCCGGCGTGATGCTGGCCTCGGCCGTGCGGCACTACCTTAACCGCTATGGCGTGGCCGCAGGCCAGCGAACGGTGGTCTACACCTGCAACGACAGCGCCTACCTCACTGCCATCGATCTCGCGGAGCGGGGCTTTGGCGTGGCCGCTGTGGTGGATACCCGTGCGGGCGGGGCAGGGGAGCTCGGCGATCGCGTGCGT
>CAIXOY010000023.1 GCA_903921135.1 uncultured Gammaproteobacteria bacterium | reverse complement strand
GTGGGAGCGGGCCACGCCCGCGACTGCCGTCTGCTTCCGCAGGCGGTCTATTCGCGGTTGGCCTCGATCTCGAAGCTCATGTGCACTTCGTCGCCTACCAGTCCGTTGGCGACCGCGTAGTCCATGCCCCATTCGCTGCGCCGGAGCGTGGTGCTGGCGGATATGCCGAGGGTGTAGCGCGCGAGGCCGAGCGGGAAGGGGTAGTCAGCTGCCTTGTTCAGGCGCACGGCAAGTTCGACCGGCCGCGTTTTACCCAGCAGGGTGAGGTTGCCTGTCAGCGTGCCCGTGCCGTTTTCGTCCAGCGTGAGTCCGCCGGCTACGAAGACCGCCTCCGGGTGAACCTCCACGTCGAGGAAGTCGTCATCGCGCAGGTGCTTGTCGCGCTTTGTGTGGTTGCTGAACACGCTGGAGGTGTCCACGACCACGCGTCCCTCTTGCAGCGTGCGCGTTGTTTCGTCGTAGACGAAACGGCCGCTCGCTTTCAGGAACAGCCCTAGTGTGTCGGCGTAACCGATGTGGCGTGCACGGAACGATATGCCGAAGTGGTCGGGATCGATCACGAACTCTCGTGGTTCTGCGCGGGCGGGAGAAGACAGAGCCTGGGTCAGCAGAAGCGTGAGGGCTGCAAGTCCCGTCGCGAGCGGTGGGCAGCGGCGTGCGAATGACGTGGCGGTAGACATGCGACTCTCCCTTGCGTGATCGGTTGAAGGCGCGTCAGGTCGGTGTGTCAGGCCCGACCGGATGCTGTGCGGTGCAACCACCGTACATCCACCGCGAAGGACCAGCCAAGCAGCGCGAGCGAACTCCATAGCAGGGGCGCCGCCACCTGAGGCATCACCCACGGCGAGAGTGCGCACACGAGGCTCGCGACCTGCCACACGCAGATGGCCTTGCGACGCCAGCTCTCCGGCAATGGCGCCGCGAGCCAGGGCCAGGGCCACATCGCCGCTACCAGCAGGTACCGCATTGCACCGATAGCAAGCACCCAGACGCCCGCCTTGCCCAGCGCGAGAACGCAGAGACAGAGCACGAGGATCAGGAAAGCGTCGAGCTCCATATCGAAGCGCGCACCGAAGGCGCTCGCCGAGCCCGTGCGCCGGGCTACCCAGCCATCGAGCCCGTCTGCCGCGAGTGCGAGGATCGCCGCTCCCACCAGCCAGTGGGCCTGCGCGCCGAGCCATGCCCCGTCAAACAGCGCTGCCGCGATCAGGCAGACCAGCACGCCTCGGGCGAGCGTCACGCGGTTGGCAGGGCCAAGCCCGCTGTTTTTCGGAAGCCGCCACGCAATGAGCGCCGCCATCGCCAGGTAGCCGGCCGTTGCTGCAATCGCAAATGCCGGTGGAGCCGCGAGCCACCGGCCTGCCGCTGACGCCAGCAGCAGGACCGCAGCGCAGCCAATCACGAGTTCTGCGATCAGGAGCGTGCGTGACGCTCTGGAAGATCTGCTCTGCATGGTGCTCCGGTACTCGTGTTGAGGCTTCGACGATACACTCGCAAGCTTGCAGCCGGCAGCTATTACACCGCCCGGGAAGAATACGCATGACGCAGCACACTGAGGCCTTCTGGGTCGTCTCGCCGCAGTGCGGCGAGATACGCCCCGAGGCCCTCCCCGATCCGCGTGACGGCGAAGTTCTCGTGCGCTCGCTGTATTCCGCCGTGAGTCGCGGCACCGAGAGCCTGATCTGGCGCGGTGCAGTGCCCCAGGCCGAGTACACGCGGATGCGCGCGCCCTTCCAGAGCGGCGATTTCCCCTTTCCCGTGAAGTATGGCTACGCAAGCGTCGGTGTAGTGGAGGCGGGCGATGCAGCGCTGCTCGGGCGCACCGTTTTCTGCCTGCATCCGCATCAGACACGTTATGTGGTGCCTGCCGCTGCGGTGACGCCGTTGCCTGCGGATCTGCCGCCCGGTCGCGCGGTGCTCGCGGCAAACATGGAAACCGCCCTGAATGCGGTGTGGGATGCGCAGGCCGGTCCGGGTGACCGGATCACGGTGGTGGGCGCGGGGGTGGTGGGTGCGCTCGTGGCTTATCTCTGTGCGCGGATTCCCGGCGCCGAAGTGGATCTGCTCGACATCGACCCCGCGCGCGAGGCGCTCGCCCACGCGTTCGGATGCCGTTTCGGTGACCCCGAGCAGGCGACGGGGGATCGTGACCTGGTGATCCACGCGAGCGGCCATCCTGCGGGGCTTCGCAGCGCGCTCGGCCTTGCCGGCCTCGAGGCTACGGTGCTCGAGATGAGCTGGTACGGCAGCCAAAGCGTTGAGTTGCCGCTCGGTGGCGCGTTCCACTCGCGTCGCCTCACGCTGAAGTCGAGTCAGGTCGGGCGCCTGCCTCCGTCGCGCGCGCCGCGCTGGGACACCCGCCGACGGCTGGGGCTCGCGCTCGAACTGCTGCGCGACGAACGCCTTGAGGCGCTGATCAACGACGAAGGCCACTTCCGTGACCTGCCCCTGAACATGGGGCGCCTTGCCTGCGATCCGCGTGGCGTGCTTTGCCACCGCGTGCAGTACGAACAACCCTGAAGTCCGCAGCAGACACACCACCGAGGAAACACCCGCATGTACAGCCTGAACGTCCGCGATCACATCATGATCGCCCACAGCTTCCAGGGGCAGATTTTCGGGCCCGCGCAACGCCTGCACGGCGCGACCTACATCGTCGACCTCACCTTCCGGCGCGAGGCACTCGATGCCGACGGGCTGGTCGTGGACATCGGGCTGGCCGCGCAGTCCCTGAAGCGCGTGCTCGAGGCGCTGAACTTCCGTAACCTCGACGACGAGCCTGACTTTTCGGGCAAGAACACCACCACCGAATTCATGGCACGCGAGATCTTCGATCGCATGGTCGCGGAGCTGCGCGCCGGTGCACTTGGCCCGGGCGCCCAGGGCGTGAACGTGATATCGGTGACGCTCCATGAATCACACATTGCGTGGGCGAGCTACGAAGGGCCCGTGTGAACCGGGCGTGCAGTTTCGTTGTAGCGGGTTCGCCGGCACAGTTCACCGGCGGCTACCTCTACGACGCCCGCATCGCAGAGGGGCTGACCACGCTCGGCTGGCAGGTGCAGACCCACGGCCTTGAGGGCCGCTTCCCCTTGCCCGATGCGCGTGCCGCGGGTGCTCTCGATGAGTGCCTTGCCGCACACCCCGACGGAGCCTGTGTTGTCATCGATGGGCTGGTGTTCGGTGGCTTGCCCGAGGTGGTGCGCGAGCACGTGCGTCGCCTTGATCTGGTGGCGCTCGTTCACCATCCGCTTGCCAAGGAAAACGGCCTGGACCCCAGCGTGCGCGATACCCTTGAAGCCACCGAGCGCGCTGCCCTCGCCCTTGCAAGACGGGTGGTGGTGACCAGCGGCTTCACCGCCCGCCAGCTCGCGGATTACGCAGTTCCGCCAGGGCGCATCCATGTGGTGGAACCCGGCATCGATCCGTCCCCGCTCGCCGCGGCCGACCATGAACCGCCGCGGCTTCTCTGCATCGCCAGCATCGTTCCGCGCAAGGGGCACCTCGTTCTCATCGAGGCCTTGGCGGCGCTGCAGGCGCTCCCGTGGTCTTGCACGCTGGTGGGCAGTGCTGACCGCGATCGGGCCCATGCCGGCGCGGTGACGCAGGCCATCGCGGCGGCCGGGCTCGCCGGGCGCATCAAGCTCGCCGGGGAGTTGCCGCCCGCGCGTCTGCGGGAGTACTGGCTCGACGCGGATCTCTTCGTGTTGCCGTCGTTTTATGAGGGCTACGGCATGGTCGTGACCGAGGCCATCGCACACGGCCTGCCCGTGCTGACGACGCGGGGCGGTGCGCTTGCCGAGACCCTGCCCGCAGGCGCCGGTGTGTTGGTGTCGCCCGGTGATGCGACGGCCTTGGCCGATGCGCTCGAACAGTTGCTGCGCGACGGCGGCGCGCGGGCGACGTTACGCACGGCGGCGCGGGAGGCGCGCGGTCACCTGCGCGACTGGATGCAGGCGGCTCGGGCCTTCTCGGCCGCACTCGAGGGCGCGCGCGCGTGAGTACCGCAAACGACTCGCCCCACCCCGAGAGCCGTTTCGATGCTGACTGGCTCGCGCTCCGGGAAGACGCTGATGCCGACGCCCGATCCCCGGAGCTCACCGCACGCGCGGCTCGCTGGCTCGAGGCACGTGGAAGAACGCCCTTCGCCTGCGTGGATCTCGGCTCGGGCAGCGGCTCAAACCCGCGGTTCCTCGCGCCACGGCTGCCGGGGCCGCAGGCGTGGTGCCTCGTCGATCACGACGCCCTGTTGCTCGAGCGCGCCGTTCGCGGTGGCGCCTTGCTTCGTGATGCTGCTGGCCAGCCGGTCGCGCTCCGCAGCGAGTGCCGGGATCTCGCCGCGCTCGCGCTTGATGCGTTCGCGGGCGTGGATCTGGTCTGCGCTTCGGCACTGATGGATCTGGTGGGCGCAGCGTGGCTCGAGCGCCTTGCCGAGGCGTGTGCCCGCGCGGGCGCTGCCGCCTTGTTCAGTCTCTCGGTGGATGGTGAGTGGTCGTTCCGTCGCGGACCACATCAGGACGAGGACCCGGACGACCAACTCGCGCGGGAAGCCTTCAACGCACACCAGCGTCGCGACAAGGGCGTGGGCGGTGCACTCGGCCCCGATGCACACGCGCATCTCGCCGCGAGCCTGCGCGCCGTGGGCTACCGCGTGTACGTGGCACCGAGCCCGTGGCAGCTGCACATGGATCGCCCGTGGGAGGCTGCGCTTGCCGCAGCGCTCATGGAGGGCTGGTGTGACGCAGCGCTGGCGCAGATGCCCGCAGAGGCCGCGCGTCTGCGCGCCTGGCACGCTCGCAGGCGTGAGGCACTCCGCGATCCCGCCTTCCGGATATGCGTGGGTCATATCGATCTCTTCGCCTGTCCCGGTGGGGAGCGGGCGGGCACAGAGCCGGACGCGTGAGCGCGATCGACACCGCGCCTCGGCCCAGCCGGGCCCCGTGGCTGCGCGCGCTTGCGAGCGTATTGCTCCTTGCGGGGCTGTTCGCGTGGGTCGGACCTTCGAGTCTGCTCGGGGTGCTCGAAACCTTGTCGATCCCGTGGCTTCTGTTCGCGCTTGTGCTCAGCGTGCCGCAGGTGCTGCTCTCGGCATGGCGCTGGCAGTTCACGACCGGGTTGCTCGGGATGCCGCTGCCCCTCGCGCACGCACTGCGCGAGTACTGCCTTGGTAACGTCCTGAACCAGGTACTGCCGGGCGGTGTCGCGGGTGATCTCACCCGTGCCTGGCGCCACGCGCGCACCGCCTCGGCCACGCGCGCGGCGTGGCACGCTGTGATGATCGAGCGGGCTGCGGGGCAGCTTGTACTGCTTGCCTGCGCGCTTGTCGCCTTGCCATGGGCGCCTTCGATCGGCGTGGAATTCCGGAACGGGTTTGGCCAGAACCTCACGCTCGGCATGTCAGGCATCGTCCTCGCGCTGTTCGCCGCCGCAGTGTTTTTCGCGGGCCGGATGTTGCCTGCGGTGGCGTGGTTCGGGCGGGACTTCGGGCAGGCCGTGTTCTCGCGCCGCGCGTGGTTCCCGCAGCTGCTGCTCTCGCTGGCGCTGGTGGGCAGCTATGTGGTGGTGTATCTCTGCTGTGCCCGCGCGCTGGGCGTAGGGACGGGCGCGCTCGCGTTGGCGCCACTCATCCTCTGGGTGCTGGTGGCGATGGCGGTGCCGCTCTCGCTGGCGGGCTGGGGTATCCGTGAGGGCGCGGCGGCAGGTATCTGGATGCTCGCCGACCTGCCGGTGGCGCAGGGCGTGGCGATTTCACTGCTGTATGGCGTGGTCGTGCTGGTGTCGGCGCTTGCGGGCGCTTTCCTCCTGCTTGCGTGCCCGTCGCCGCCAGTAGCGCCGGTGGATGTCGCCTCAGACAGCCCCGGTTGAAGGCTCTGCCGCAGGGGCGTCCAGGGCCAGATCGAAGAGGCTGTCCGCGCCACAGGCAAACACCCGGCAACGCGGGCGCAGCGCTGCTTCCAGCGTGTCGATGGGCGGCAGGCAAATTCCCGGGCGCCCCGAGCCGATCAGCATCGGTGCCACCAGAAGGTGCAGCCTGTGCAGCGCCCTCGCCTCTAGGAACCGCGATACGGTGAGCCCTCCACCCTCCACCAGCACGCGCCGCAGCCCCCTCTGCGCCAAGGCCTCCAGCACGCTGGCGGGATGTATTCCGTACACGGGGTGACGGGGGAGCTGCACGCTCTCGACGCCTTCTGGCAACGGCGGACTGGCAGCGCCCGCACCCTGCGCCTGCAGATGCAGCACGCGCGCCTGCCCGTCGTGGAAGAGGCGGCAGTCCGGACGTGCCCGCCCCGTGGGATCCAGCAGCACCCTTACCGGGTTGTGTCCCTCGACGTGCCTCACGGTGAGCTGGGGATCGTCCGCGTTAAGAGTGCCCACGCCGATCACCACGGCATCGACGATCGCCCGCAACCGGTGCAGGTGCGTCCGTGCGGCCTCGCCGTTGATGTAGTGCGAGGCGCCGGTGTGGGTGGCGATCCGTCCGTCCAGGCTCTGCCCGAGTTGCCCTATGACGAGCGGCCCCGTGCGTGACACGAGTGGCGCAAAGATATCGAGCAGTCTCTGTGCCGGCGCCGATATGGCCCGCCCGGCGTGCCAGGAACCGTCCGGCAGACGCTGTATCGGCCCGTCATCGGAAACTCCGGAGGCGAGGTCTCCCGGAGCACTTTCACGATTAATTGACGATCTTATGACCGACCAGACCGCGTTCTCCGTACTATCTCCGACCGGCATTCAGGACTCCTTCCGTGCGACGTGGGGGGTGCGG
>CAIXOY010000022.1 GCA_903921135.1 uncultured Gammaproteobacteria bacterium | reverse complement strand
GTGGCGGCATCAGCTCCACCCGTACCATCACGGGCCGTGTCTTCTGGCATGAGCGGCAACGTCCTTGCCGAGTCTGCGGGGGGGCAGTTCCATTCCCGGCCCCTGCGCCACGAGGGCGGGCCTCTGTTTTCAGCCGCGCAGGCGGACCCGGCTGCGGGCCCCGTGGCCTCTGTGTCATCGCCTCCTTCCGCAGAACCGGCACCGGCGTTCCGGGCAGACCGGGCCCCCGGGGTTGCCGCCGCCGGTGTTGCAGCTCCGGATGTGATGCCGCGTCCGATCGAGCCTGGTGCCGCAGCATCGTCATCGTCGCTGCCAGGGCCGCAAACGGCGCAGATTGCTGGGGCAGGGCCAGGAAGCGCCGTTACGCCCGAAGCGGATCGAGCTGACAGGACCATCGTTTCGACGCCGCGCCCCGGAGTGGCGCCTTCACTCCCGCAGGCCACTGCCATTTCCGCGGCGGTAACCCCTCCTTCCGCGCCCGCCGGTGAGGTTCCAGCCACCCCCGCGTCCGTAGGCGGCCAGGACCTGTTCAGATACAGCGCCGTCGCTACAACCCCTTCGGATGGCGTGGCCCCTCAGGTCTATGCAGTCCGTGCATCCGGGGCAGAGTCCGCTCTCACGGTGCCGCCCGGAGCGCCAGATAACCGCTCCGACGGCGTGATCGCGCGGACCTTGGGGTCTGCTGTCCCGGCTGAAGGGCCGGCGCCTTCGCCCGGCGGCGCGTTTGCGAACGCCGCTGCCACAGCAGGGGCCACCGTGTCTTCAGGGCCGATGGTGCCCATCCCCGGAGCAGCGGTCCTGTCTCTGGACGCAGGGGAGAGTGCAGACGCTGAACTGCCCTTGTCCTACGCGCCGGGCCCGTTGAGCTCACAGCCGCTCCGGGGTGCAGAAGGGACGCCAGCCGGTTCACAGGGCGTTGCGGTGCGCCCGCCGGAATCCCCACAGGTCCCTGTGGCCGGGCTCGGGCGAACGTCAGCCCAGGTGTCTTTGCCAGCCGGAACCTTCAGCGAGGGTGGGGATGCTGCTTCAAACCCGTTCTTCACGCCGCCCTCCGCCCTTCCCGCTGCGCCGGATCTTCCGGCAAGCCTGCGCAGTACGCCTCGGCGTACTGTCGATCCGGCAGCGACAGCCATTTCTGCCACGGGTGCCGTTACCGCTGCGCCAGCCGCCTCGATCTCTGGCGCGCCCGTGCCCGTGGCGGTCGAGGGACTCGCAGCCGCTACGGTGGGGGCGGTAAAAGAATCGCTGACAGTCGACACTGCGGGAGTTCTGCAGGCTGCGGCCGGGGACCCGCGTCCTGTTGTCGGGGAAAGCGCCTTTGCGACTTCGCTGGCTTCCGCCGTAGGGCGCTCTCAGGAGGCGCAGGTAACCCCGGCAGCCTTGCCACAGGCGCCCGGCTCCCTGCCTGTCCTGCTTGGCGCCGCCACGGGCAGGCTGGGGGAGGAACTCGGCCAGCGCATCCTATGGCTCTCCGGGCACAACCTTCGCTCAGCCGAAATACAGATCGATCCACCGGAGCTCGGTCCGCTGCAGGTGCAGGTACACACCCACCGTGACGGTGCCAGCATCCAGTTCACAACGCACAGTGCCGCCGTACGGGACGCCCTGGAATCCAACCTGCCGCGGTTGCGGGAACTTCTCGAGGGGAGCGGCCTCAACCTGCTCGACGTCAACGTGGCGCAGCAGCAGCAACGCGGTGCTCCGGGCGAGCGTGACGCGTCCGCAGCCAACGCTCAGGCCTCACGCGGACGGCTAGCTGGAATCGGTCAGGCCGGTGAACAGCCCGCGCCAGCCCGCCGCAGCCTCGGATTGGTCGACGACTACGCCTGAGCCGGGAGACGCATTTGGCATCGCGGCGTGTTGGCCCTCCCATGCTGTGCTAACTTGCCCCGGGACGATGAACACGCCACCCCGGGGAATCCCGGCCCGTGGCACAGTGCTTGCTGCACGGCTGGATGCAGCGTCGGGTTGACGGGACATTGGCATGGCCGAGAAGAAATCCGCAGCGAAAGGCGAGGGTGGCGCAGGCGATGATGCCGGCGCTGCCGCAAAAAAGAAGAAACTGATGATCATCGGTGGAGCGGTGGCGCTGTTGCTGGTGATCGGCGCTGCAGCTGCCTTTTTCCTGCTGGGCGGAAAAAAGGACGAGGAAGCCGAGAAAGCCAAAGCGGAGGCCGAAGCAGCCGCCGCGCCTCCGCCTCCGCCGATCTATGCCTCTCTCGGGCCCAATTTCACCATCACGCTCGCATCCGCTGACCGGCCGCACTTCATGAAGCTCGCCATCAGCGCGATGAGCCATGAAAAGGAAGCCGTTCAGGGCCTCGAGTTGCACTCTCCCCTGGTCCGCTCGCGGCTGGTGGGGCTGCTCGGGGCGGCCGACTTCGAGAAATTGCGCACCGAAGAGGGCAAGCAGGCGCTGCGTGCGGATGTCCTCAAGGCCGTGCAGGACGTACTGCAGGCCGAGACCGGCAAGCCGGGCGTGGAGCAGATTTATTTCACCGAATTCGTTCTGCAGTAGCAGCACGGCAACAGGGGACTCAGCGTGCAGGATCTGCTATCGCAGGACGAAATCGACGCCCTCTTGCACGGGGTGAGCGACGGTGACGTCGAGACCGGCAAGGACGATGTGCCGTCGGACGTGCAGTTCTATGACCTCACCAGTCAGGATCGTATCGTCCGTGGCCGGATGCCCGGGCTGGAGCGCACCAACGAGCGTTTCTCGCGCCAGTTGCGCTCCGGATTCCGTGGTCTGCTTCGCCGGGGCCTCGACATCAACTACGAAGGAATGCAGATCCAGAAGTTCGGCGAGTACTTCAACAGCCTCTTCGTCCCGACCAGCATCAACGTCGTCAGGCTGCACCCGCTGCCCGGGTTCGCGCTCGTGGTGATGGATGCGCGTCTGGTCTACCTGCTGGTGGACAACTTCTTCGGCGGCGGGCGCTTCCACGCCAAGGTGGAAGGGCGCGAATTCACTCCCGCCGAGACCCTTGTTGTAGACAAGGTGCTCGAGACCCTGTTCGACGAGCTGCAGAAGGCGTGGGGCGGCATCGCGTCCATCCGCGTGCAGCTCCTGCAGAAGGAAGTGAGCCCGGACGCCGCAGGCATCTACAACGCGAATGACATCGCGGTGATCAGTTCCTTCAGCGTCGAATTCGACGTGAGCGGAGGCAAGCTCCACATCGTGGTGCCCTACACGATGATCGAGCCGATCAAGGATCTGCTCGACAAGTCGAACGTCAACGACTCCGATGTGCGCGACAACCGGTGGGAACTCGCGCTCAAGGAGAACATGAAAGACGCGCGCGTCGACCTCAACTGCGTGGTCGCCGACACCGAAGTGTCGCTGCGCGAGGTGATCGACCTTGCGGTCGGCGACATCATTCCCATAGAGGCTCCGGACCCCGTGCTCCTCGCCAACGATGTTCCGTTGTTCCGTGTGCGCATGGGCAGCCTGAAGGGCAACCTCGCCCTGCAGGTGCTGAAGAAGATCCCGCGCCGCACCTGATTACCGATACCGGAGACCGCCATGAGCAATGAAGAACCCACCATGATCCTGGACGGATCCTCGGTTCAGCCCGATGACCTTCCCGATTTCGCGTCCTTCGCGGCACCCCAGGCCGCGAATCCCGACCTCGACATGATCCTCGACATTCCTGTCCGGCTCTCGATGGAGGTGGGTAACACCCAGATTTCCATCCGTAACCTGCTGCAACTCGGCCAGGGATCCGTGATAGAGCTCGATCGGCTTGCCGGTGAACCGCTCGACGTGCTGGTGAACGGCACACTGATCGCGCACGGCGAAGTAGTGGTGGTGAACGACAAATTCGGCATCCGGATGACCGACGTCATCAGCCCGTCCGAGCGGATCAAGAAGCTCGGCTGAGATCTTCACGGCCGGCACTACGGTGCTGGCACATCGATTGCTCATGCCCCGGAGACCCGTCCTCGTGACGGGATTCCGTCTCCGGGAGAATCACATGGCCAATCCAGCGCTCGCGAGTCCGTCCGTCCCGGGGCCCGGCGTGTCCGGCATCTGGGAAGTGGCCCTCGGGCTGGCGCTGGTGGTCTTGGCCATCCTTGCCATCGGCTGGTTCATGCGCAGGCTCTATCCCGGCGGGATGACCGGCACCCAGACTTTGAAGGTGCTTGCCGCGTTGCCGCTGGGGCCGCGTGAGCGGCTGGTGCTGGTCGATGCCGCCGGGTCCCACATCCTGCTCGGTGTCACGGCCCAGCAAATCACGGCGCTGCACCAGTTCAGCGAGCCGGTGGTGCTTCCCGATGCCGGGAATGCCGCGGATTTCGCCCTGCGCCTCAGGGAAGCTCTCGGGCGCGGAGGCCGCGCATGAGCACGTCCCGCGTCCTGCGTTTGCTGCTGGCCCTCATGCCGCTTCTGATGCCGGCGCTCGCCTTCGCGCAAGGGGAGGGGGCCTCGCTGCTCGATGCGGGCGGTGGTCTCGGCGTGCCTGCACTCAGCGTGAAGACCAATCCGGACGGCACGCAGGACTACACGGTCACGATCCAGATCCTGATGCTGATGACGGCGCTCACGCTGCTGCCGTCGCTGCTCATGATGATGACCTGCTTCACGCGCATCATCGTGGTGTTTTCCATCCTGCGTCAGGCGCTCGGCCTGCAGCAGACCCCATCGAACCAGATCCTGCTCGGGCTCACGTTGTTCCTCACGGTGTTCATCATGGGCCCGGTGCTCGAACGCGTGAACAAGGACGCGCTCGCGCCCTACCTTGCCGAAGAAATAGGCGCGCGCGTCGCCATCGAGCGTGCTCAGGTGCCGTTCCATGCGTTCATGCTCGCGCAGACTCGCGAAACGGATCTCGGCATGTTCATGCGCATATCGGGTACGCCGCCCGTGGCAGTGCCGCAAGACATTCCCTTCACCGTGCTGGCGCCTGCGTTCGTTACCAGTGAGCTGAAGACTGCCTTCCAGATCGGATTCCTGCTCTTCATTCCCTTTCTCATCATCGACCTCGTCGTGGCGAGCGTGTTGATGGCGATGGGCATGATGATGCTGTCCCCCGTGATCGTGTCCCTGCCATTCAAGATCATGCTCTTCGTGCTGGTCGATGGCTGGGCGCTGGTGATCGGATCCCTGGCCTCCAGTTTCGCGATGTAAATGCCCCGCGGGGCACGGGAGTTTGCGATGACACCAGATGTGACGATGCAGATCTTCGGCGAGGGCTTCATGCTCGTGGTGCTCATGGTTAGCGTGCTGGTGGTGCCGGGCCTGATCGTCGGGCTCATCGTGAGCGTTTTCCAGGCTGCGACGCAGATCAACGAGCAAACCCTGAGTTTCCTGCCCCGCCTGCTCACCACGCTGGTGACCGTGCTGATCGCCGGGCCCTGGCTGCTCACGCGGCTGATCGACTTCACGCACCGTGTGACGGGTGCGTTTTCCCTGTTGCTGGTCTGAGGCGAGCGGGTGCCCATCGATCTCGGATTGCCCGCGCTCGGCGCCTGGATCGGCGGTTATCTGCTGGTGTTCTTCCGCATCGGTGGTTTCTTCCTCGTTGCACCGGTCTTCGGGACGCAACTCGTACCGCGGCGCGTGCGCACGGGCCTCGCGCTGCTCGTGACCGTGCTGCTTGTCCCGATGCTGCCACCGTTGGCTCCGCAAGATCCGCTGTCTCTTGCGATGGCGGTGACGATCGCCAAACAGTTGCTGATCGGTCTCTCGCTCGGTTTCGCGATGCAGGTCTTCTTTCAGGCGATCGTCTTCGGCGCCCAGTTGATTGCGATGCAGATGGCGCTCGGCTTCGCCTCGATGGTCGATCCGGCGAACGGCATCAACGTGACCGTGCTCGCGCAGTATTTCCTGCTGATGCTGACGCTGGTGTTTCTCGCCACCAACGGCCACATCGTCATGTTCGAGGTGATGCTCGAGAGTTTCCGCTACCTGCCGCTCGCCGGGGAATGGGACTGGTCGGGCAGCAGCCGGTCGATCGCCGGGTGGGGGTCGTGGATGTTCATGTCCGGCCTCCTGCTTTCGCTGCCTGCCGTGACGGCGCTGCTGATCGTCAACATCGCCTTCGGCGTGATGACGCGCGCAGCGCCACAGCTGAACGTCTTTTCCCTCGGATTTCCGCTGGCCCTGTTGCTCGGCCTGATCATCGTGTGGGCTGGCATGCGCGGCTTCCTGCCGCAATACGACGCATTTTCCGGGCAGGCCTTCGCCATGATGCGCCAGTTGTCCGGCGCAGGGTGAACCTCAGTAGCGCGTCAGGCGGTTGAGCCCGTTCAGCGCCGCGATGCGGTAGGCCTCTGCCATTGTCGGGTAGTTGAACGTCGTGCCGATGAAGTAGCGGATCGTGTTCGCCTCGCCCTTCTGCTTCATGATCGCCTGCCCGATATGGATGATCTCGGTGGCTTCTGCGCCGAAGCAATGCACGCCCAGGATTTCGAGCGTGTCGAGGTGGAAGAGGAGTTTCAGCATGCCCACGTCCTC
>CAIXOY010000021.1 GCA_903921135.1 uncultured Gammaproteobacteria bacterium | reverse complement strand
GGTGATAGACGTCCTCGTAGCGGCGATTGGTACCGAAGTACCACACGAAGAGGCTCATCGAGAAACTGGTGCGGTCGAGCTTGCGGTCGGTCCAGCGCTTGCGCGGGTGCGTGCCGAGGAGCCGCGAGTAGGTCCAGCCCACGTCGGCGTTGGACACCACGATGGGCGCCTCCAGCATCTCGCCACTGGCGAGCTTCACACCCGTGGCCTGACCGTTGCGGGAGGTGATTTCCGTCACCTCGGCGTTGTAGCGGATGCTGCCGCCGCGCAGGGCAAGCAGCTTCAGCATGCCCTGTATCAGCGAGCCCGTGCCGCCCATCGCGTAGTGCACACCGAAGCTGCGCTCGAGGTGCGAAATGAGGCAGTAGTAGGCCGTGGTGGAGAGCGGGTTTCCGCCGATCAGCAGCGGGTGAAAGCTGAACAGCACCTGCAGTTTGGGGTGCTTGAAGTAGCTGCAAACCATCGAGTGCACGGAGCGGTAGCCGCCGAGGCGCGCCATATCGGGCGCAGCCTTGATCAGGGTCCAGAGGCTGTCGAAGGGCTGGTCGGCCAAGTCCTCGAAAGCAACCTTGTAGATGCGCTTGCTCGCCGCGAGGAAGCGGTCGAAGGCGGGCACATCGACCGGCGAGATCCGCCCCACCTGCTCGCGCATGCGCGCGAGGTCTGCGGTGTAGACGATCACATCGCCATCATCGAAACGCACCTCGTAGAAAGGATCGAGGCTGCGCAGCTCCACATCGTCTGCCAGCGTGCGCCCGCAGGTGGCCCAGAGTTCCTCGAGGATGTAGGGCGCGGTGACGATGGTGGGGCCGGCGTCGAAGACGAAGCCGTCCTGACGGTGCACATAGGCCCGGCCACCGGGTCCATCGAGTTTCTCGAGCACCGTCACCGGGTGCCCACGCGCCGCGAGCCTGACGGCCGCCGCCAGCCCGCCGAATCCGCTACCGATCACCACCGCGGGCGCCGGCGACTGGCCGGGGTTCATGGCTGTGGCCCTGTGAAGTGCATGCTGATGCTGTCCGAAGGCTGAATCGGGGCGACTGTAAATAAAGACTGACAGCCTTGCAAACGCAGTAACTGGACAGAGGCAGGTCTGGGAGGCTCGGCCGCCCCGGCGCAGGACAGGAGCGCGACCGGGCCGAGGCCCCGGGGCCGCTCAGACCTGGTGTTTGGCCTTCCACTCCGGGTAGGGCATGCCGTAGACGATCTCGCGGGACTCGTCCTGCGAGAGCGTGTGGCCATGCTCTGCGGCCGCGGCCGCGTACCACTTGGCCAGGCAGTTCCTGCAGAAGCCCGCAAGGTTCATCAGGTCGATGTTCTGCACGTCCTTGCGGGAGTCGAGATGCGCGAGGAGCCGGCGGAAAGCCGCTGCCTCGAGTTCTGTGCGGGTGGCGTCATCGATCATGGGAAAACTCCAACCAAAAAAAAGCCCGGCGATGAAGCCGGGCTCAAGCCTTAGGAGACAACACTAACCACATGCCGAAGGGCCGGGACAGTAAGGGGAAAACCATCCTGAACCATTCGCAACGTTATGACCCCGGGTGTCTGCAACAAGTTCCACTGAACCCCGAAATTTTTTTCGGGGCCCCGCAAAACGCCGCCTCAGACCGGGAAATACTCGCCACCGTTCACGTCCACCACGGCGCCGGACATGGCGCGGCTGTAGTCGGACGCAAGGAAAATGGCAACGCGTGCGCAGTCGGCATCATCGGGGATGTCACCGAGCGCGATGTTCTTGCCGATCTCCTTGCGCAGCACCTCGACAGTGGTGCCCTGCTGCTTCGCGGCGCCTTTCAGGTAGCCCTCGACGGGCGGGCCCCACATCCAGCCCATGAAGGCGCTGTTCACGCGGATGCCATAGCCGCCGAGTTCCTTGGCGAGGTGCGATGTCGCGACCTTCAGGGCACCCTTGGATGCCCCATAACCACCCTGCCAGGGCAGGGGAACGCGCGTGACCATGGTGTTGATCATCACCACCGAGCCGCCACCCTGTGCCTTCATCTGCGGGATCACTTCCTGCGTGAGCTGGATGGTGCCGAAGAAATTGATGTCCATGGTGGCGCGCCAGTCGTCGAGATTGGCGGTCTCGATGGGCTCGAAGCTGCCGCCCGTGTAGGCGCTGTTGATCAGGGAGTCGATGCGACCGAAGCGCTCGATGGTCTGGGCAACCAGCGCCTTGCACTGGGCGCGGTCGGCGATATCGGTGGGCACCTTGAGCACCTCGGTGCCCAGGCCAAGCGCGGCAATCTGAGCCTCGGCGTCATCGAGCTTGGCTGCCGTGCGGGCGCAGATCGCGACCTTGGCACCCTCCTGTGCCGCCAACAGGGCGAGTTCGATACCAAGTCCGGGGCCGATACCCGAGACGATCACAACCTTGTCTTTGAGCAGCATGGGCGCGCTTCCGCTATGTATGAAGGGGAGGCGCAGACTAGCAAATCGGAAGGCGCTCTGGCCTCACCCTTCGGTGGGAAACACCCCGGGGAGCCCGCGAATCCAATCGGGATGCAGACAGACGCCGCATCCCGACCGGGCAGACGCTCAGGCTGTCAGGGCCTCAGCCTGCCTCGCTCTGGTAATAGCCCATGAGGATCCGCGCCACCTCCGGGCGGGCGAATTCCATCGGCAGGTCCATGCCGGCGGCGAGCATCTCGCGCACCTTGGTGCCGGAGAGCTGCACGAAGTCATCGGCTTCGTGGTCAGGCGCGTCACGCATCATCACGACCTTGCCGAGTTTCTTCGAGAAGGCGGTGTTGTCGGCACGGAAGATCTGGATCTCCAGCGCGCCCGCGGGCACTTCCTCGTCGAAGACGGTCTGCGCGTCGAAGGCGCCGTAGTAGCTGCCCACGCCCGCGTGGTCGCGGCCGACGATCAGGTGCGTGCAACCGCAGTTCTGGCGGAACACCGCGTGCAGCACGGCCTCACGCGGGCCCGCATAGAGCATGTCGAAGCCGTAGCCCGTGATCATCACGGTGTTGGCCGGGAAGTAGAGCTCGACCATCTTGCGGATGGCCGCGTCACGGATATGGGCCGGAATGTCGCCCGCCTTCAGTTTGCCGAGCAGCATGTGGATCAGCACGCCGTCGCCACCGACCGCCTCCTTTGCCATCTTGCAAAGTTCTTCGTGGGCGCGGTGCATGGGGTTGCGGGTCTGGAAAGCCACCACGGTCTTCCAGCCGCGCTCGGCGATTTCGTTGCGGATCTCGACGGCCGTGCGGAAGGTGTCGGGGAACTCCTGCTGGAAGTAGCTGAAGTTCAGCACCTCGATCGGCCCGGAGATCACGGTGCGGCCAAGGCCCGCGAAGGTGGACACGCCCGGGTGCTTGGGATCGAGGGTGCGGAAGATCTTCTCCGCCATGGCGGTGATCTCGGCCTCGGTGAATTCCTCGATGGCCTCGACGTCCTGGATCGCGAGCACCGGGTTGCCGGGCACGTTGGGGTCGCGCAGCGCGATGCGCTTGGCGCCGCGGATGGCGGAGGCATCATGGGTGAGGTTCACGACGGGCACGGGCCAGAAAAGCCCCGTAGTGGTGTGCAGATTGGCGGCCACGGAGAGCGCATCGGCGCGGTTCATGTAGCCCGTGAGCGGGTTGAAATAGCCCGCCCCCAGCATCACGGCGTTGGCGGCAGCGGCAGAGTTCAACAGCAGCGAGGGCAGGCCCTCGGCTTCTTTCTGGAGCGCCTCGTTGCGGGCGGCGTCGTAGACAAAACGCGGTTGCAGCTGCTCGGAACCGTGCGGCTTGATCATGGGGATGTGTCTCCGGAAGTGGCGTGTAGTGCGGGGCGCGCCGCGCGTGCAGCGCGCCCGTGTGCGATGGAACTCAGGCCGAGAGGATGCCGCGGCGCGTGAGATCGTGGATCAGCATGTCGACTTCCTGCGCGAGCGTCATGCGGTCGGTGTGCAGGTGGATCTCGGGGGCCTCGGGGGCCTCGTAGGGGTCGTCGATACCGGTGAAGTTCTTGATCTGGCCGGCGCGGGCTTTCTTGTACAGGCCCTTCGGATCGCGCTTCTCGGCCTCGGCGAGTTCGCAGTCGACGAAAACCTCGATGAAGGGCATGCCGGAGGCCGCGTGCAGCGCGCGCACCACGTCGCGGTCGGCGCGGTAGGGGCTGATGAAGCTGGTGAGCACGATCACGCCGCAATCAACGAAGAGCTTGGCGACTTCACCGATGCGGCGGATGTTCTCGGTTCGGTCCTCGGCGGTGAAGCCGAGGTTCTTGTTGATGCCAAGGCGGATGTTGTCGCCGTCCAGACGGTAGGAGAGCTTGCCGCGCTTGAAGAGTTCTTCCTCGAGGGCCACGGCCACCGTGCTCTTGCCGCTGCCCGAGAGGCCCGTGAACCAGAGCGTGGCGCCCTGCTGCCCCAGCAGCTGGTGGCGGTGCTCACGCTGGATCTCGCCCTCGTGCCAGTGGACGTTGGTGGCTTTCTGCTCGGTCATCGGATGTTCCTGGGCTGCGGTTGAAACGGAATGCGTTCGCTTGGGTTCCGGAATGTCCGGAATCGCCTGCGCGCCGGCCTAACCGGCGCGGCGCGGAAGGATATACCGCTCGCGGTATTCCTTGAAGGTTTCGGCCAGACCCTCCTCGGTGAAGCCGTACTCCTCGAGCGTGTAGTGGTGCTCGGGACGGGCCTCGCGTCGGTTCATCTCGCGCCAGCGCTCCATCTCGGACTTCGCCTGCTCGGTGAACTCCATGCCCACGAAGTCATAGAGGCGCTTGATCTCGCCGAGAGGCGCCTTGACCGTATCCTGGAACCAGACATCGAGGTACCGGCTGTCGTAGCCCGCATCGCGGAAGCGCATGGTGGTCTTCATGCTCTTTGCCCACTTCTCGCACCAGTGGCGCGCGATATCGGGCTTGGAGGCGCCATCGGCCAGCGGCGCGGTGAGCGTGTACATCATGCTGGCGTAGGAGGGCATCAGCTCGACCGGGTCACGGTGCGTCTGCAGCACTTTCACGTCCGGGAAGGTCTCGAAGAGCGCCTCGGGGAAGTGGATGTGGTGCGGCGCCTTGAGCACCCAGCGCTCGGCGCTCTGGCCGTAGCGCTTCTTCTGCCATTGCAGGAACTGCAGCAGGCGCTTCAGATAACGGTACGCCGGGCGCTGGTCGATGCCGTCCAGCCACACGCCGTAATTCGGCAGATGCGCGTAGGACTCGGGCACGGTGCTGTAGAAGCACTGCTCGAGCAGCATGATGTCTTCGTCGGGGCCCATCGCGTCCATCGGGTGGATGGAGGCGAGTTCCGGCGCGGCCTCGAGCATGGCGCGGATCTCGGCCTCGGCGATGGCGATGCGCGGATCGCGGGAAACGAAATCCGTGCCCGGCAGCGGCACGGGGAACCGGACCTCGTACCACAGCGGCGCGAACATCCGGTGATCCGAGGCGATCGTGCGGTGCATCATCGTGGTGCCGGTGCGCGGCAGGCCCACGATCGCGACCGGTGCGTTGATCTCTTCCTCGAGGATCTCGGGGTGGCGACGGAACCAGTCCTCGGCACGCAGCCGCGTGACCAGGATGTTGCGCACACGGTCATTGAAGAAGTGAACGCCGGCGGCGTTCAGCCCCGCCTCCTCGTTCAGTGCGACCATGAGCAGGCGCATGGGTTCGACGAAGCAGTCGTCACCGAAATCGGACAATCCGCCAGCCTCGCGGCTGGCCTCGGCCATCAGGCGGTCGGCATCAAACGGTGCGCCGGCGGTCTTGCTCATGCGGTCTCCTTGGCGAGTTCGGCCAGCGTGGCGACGCGGGCGCTCGGGTGGACGATTTCGGCGGCGCCTATCCAGCGGAAGCAGAGCGTGCCGTTCCTGTGGCCCGCGGTATCGAGCCAGTTGGGCAGCCCGGGGTCTCGCGCGCCGATCAGGATGCGCACGCTGCCGTCGGCGCGCGGCACCGCAGTGTGCTTGTTCACGTGGATGGTGTGGTAGCGGTAATCGAGCGACTCCATCCAGTAGTTGTCGGTCTGCAGGTTCCAGGAACGGCATTCCGGGATCCGCGGCACATCGATCACCAGGAACTGCTCGGGCTCGAGGTCGAAGTAGCTGTGGTAATAGAAGATGTTCGGGTCGCCACCCACCGCTTGGCAGAGGGCCTGGTCTCCGGGCGGCAGTTCGTTCGGCCGCGGCAGGTAGGACTCGCTCCAGTCGCAGAAGAGCCGGGCCGTGTTCTCGATGAAGGCCGCAGCGGTCTTCAGGTTGGCATCGAAGCGCTCGGCCGTGAGCGGCGCGGGCGTGGCGCCGGCATCGAGACGCTCGATGCTGATCTGCGCGGGGATTTCGTTCTTGCGGTCGAGGAAGGTCTGGCGGATCAGCAGCGACTGGCTGTCGGGGTCGGTCGGTAGCCAGTTGCCGGGCTTGGGCGTGCTGCTCAGGATCACCTCGAAGCTGCCGTCGGGGTTCAGCGCGAGCTGGTTGCTGTCGAGGAAGCCGGTCTCGATCTGGCGGAAGTTCTCGGCGTAGCTGCCCTTGCTGGTGGCCATGCTGATGTAGTGGACCGTGCCGCGGGTGCCACGCACGCGGTAATCGCAGCTCCCGTCGAGCACGGCTTTCTCGTAGATGTTGTCGGGGTTGTCGGCGCCGATCTTGATCGTCTCGTGCGAGGGCTTGTAGAGCACGGGGAACGCCGGGTCGTTGAACTCCACGTACCACTCGAGCCCCGCACGCACCAAACGGCTCAGGTAGCGGAAGCCTTCGGCACGGTTGAAGGGGTCGGCCGGCGTCTCGGGCCGCAGGATCTGGTCCCCGGCGCGCTTCATCGCATCACAGAACTCAGCCCAGGCCTGGCCGCTCGCCACGCGCTGATCGGCATCGGACATGGTCATGGTCTCCGTTGGAGAGGAGCAAAAAAGGGATGGCGGATCGTGCTCCGGGCGGGGCAGAACTGCATCACCCGAACGCAGTAGAGCCGGCCTGTCAGGCAGGCATTCCCTCCGGATGCGCACTCAGCCGCCCGCAGCAAGCACGGCCTCCACACTGGCGCACAAGGTAACAAGGAACTGCTTGCCGCGAACCGTTTTCCCCGAGGCGTGGTATCCGGCAAGGCCATGGAAAACGAGTGTCTGTATGAGAAGGATCTTGGATTCCCTCTCGGCGCGATTCGCCGAGCGCATCGACATTCCGAGTTTTTTGGTCAACTCGACAACCTCCGGGTAACGCGCTGCCCGCTCGGCCACCAGACGCGCAAAGGAACCCGAAGTCCGGAGCTGCGAGTTGATGAGCAGGAAAGCCCGGCCGTTAGGGTTGTCTTCGACGTGCAGCGCAACCGGCAGCACATAGGCCTCGACCAGATCGCGCAACGTCGGAGCGCCACGTGCGGCAATCGCCTCCATCATCTCGCGGCGGCGCAGGGAAATCAGATCGCTGTGCTTGTCGAGGACGGCGTTGATGATCCCTGCCTTGTCCCCGAAGTGGTACTGCGGGGCATTGCGGTTTTTCTGACCAGCCGCGCGGGCGATGTCGAGCATCGTGACATTGTCCACCCCGTGCTCGGCGAACAACGACTCCGCCGCGTCGATCATGTGGCGGCGGGTGGCAAGCGTGTCCTTGCGGGGCTGTCGCGCAGTCTCGGGGGTGTGCATGGGCGGGAGGCTAGCACAGGGAGCGGGTGAAGATGAAATCAGGGTTTTAAATCGTTGCGGCGCGCCCGGGCCCGAATATACTTCATACGATGGTTTTATCTGACAACCCGGAGACGCCCCATGCAGACGATGCCACTTGTCCGGATACACGGCCCGAACGACTTCCGCACCGACACCATCGACAGGCCCGCGCCAGGGCCGGACGACGTTCTGGTGAGGATCGAACGTTGCGGGATCTGCGGCTCTGACCTCACCTACGTGAAGATCGGCGGCATCCCGGGCACGGTGCGCCCCTTTGCCATCGGCCACGAGTTTGCAGGCGTGGTGGAAGAGAAAGGATGCAACGTACAGCACGTCGAAAAAGGCGACCGGGTGGTCGTGAACCCGACGGTCGGCGGCAACGAGATCGGCAGCGGCGGAGTAAAAGGGGCCTTCGCTCCCTACATCCTCGTCAGCAATGTTGTGGAGCATCCCCGGTCGCTGCTCCGACTGCCCCCTGAACTGGACTTCGATCTGGGCGCCCTCGTGGAACCCCTGTCCGTCGGCATGCACGGGGCCAATCAGGGCAAGGTAGGGGCCGGAGACAAGGTCACGGTTTTCGGTGCCGGCCCCGTGGGGCTCGCGGCCGCCATCGCGGCCCGCTATTTCGGCGCCAGCAGTGTCGTTG
>CAIXOY010000020.1 GCA_903921135.1 uncultured Gammaproteobacteria bacterium | reverse complement strand
GATGGCGGTGATCGTGCGGGATCTGGATCTCGCGCTGCAGAGGCGCGGACGGACGCTGTCCGAGGTGCTCGTCTCCGCCACGCCTTACACCAGTGGCTGCGATCTCGCGAAAGTCGAGGGCTATCGCAAGGCGGGAGTGGATCAGGTGGTGCTCTTCGAGTTTGTTGAGGATATCGAGCAGCTCGAACCGGTAATCGAGCGGCTCGCCCGAGACGTGGTGCAACCTGGCCGCGGCGTCTGAGACTTTCTGACTGCAAGGGGCTTCACATGAACGCAGCAACACAGCTTAACGGCACGGATCTCAGCGGCCGCGTCGCCATCGTGACGGGCGCGGCCCATGGCATCGGGCGTGTTATCGCCGGAACCCTTGCTGCGCATGGCGCTGCCGTGGTGGCGACGGATCTCCCCGCTGAATCTGCGCTGCTCGCCACGCTGGTGGATGAGATCGCGACCGCGGGTGGCCGCGCGCTTGCGCAAACGGCGGACATGGCCTCCAAAGCGGAGGTCGATGCCGTGGTGCGCGCCGCCGTGGAGTGGGGTGGGCGGCTCGACGTCCTCGTCAACAACGCGGGCATTCATATATATCCCGCGCCCTTGCTCACCGTCACCGAGGCCGATTGGGATCGGGTCATGGGTGTGAATGTGAAAGGGGTACTTTTTGCCTGCCAGGCCGCCATACCCCATATGCGGGCCCAGGGTGGCGGCAGCGTGATCAATATCGCGTCCGACAGCGCCTTCGACGTCATCGCCGACGAGGGTGGTTACGGCATCTCCAAGATCACGGTGGTGCGCATCGCGTCGTACCTCGCGAAGGAGTTGAGCGGTACCGGCGTGCGGGTCAACTCTCTAGCGCCAGGGTGGGTGCGCACACGGGCCACGGCGCAGTTCTTCACGGATCCTGACGCGACCGCGGCGATTCTCGCGGGTGTGCCTGCGGGCCGCGTCGCCGAACCCGTCGAAATCGCGAAAGTGGTGCTGTTCCTCGCGTCCGATCTCGCGAGTTACGTGAACGGGCACTGCATCGTGGTGGATGGAGGTCGTGTCGCCGGCATCCCTGCCTGAGGAAAGCTGCTTCCCTGCGACCTCTTTGCCTCGCGTGGCGGCTCAGCGATCTCGTGCGGCGAAAACGCCCTTCCCGTCAGCGGCTCGCTGGAACACGAGGATTCGCATGCCTTCACTGCGGTCGAGCGGGAAGTATGCGAAGCGATCGCCGGAAGCAGCCGTTACGGCCTTGCTGCCTGCAGGCAGTGCCATGCCATCACCGGCCGTCATCGTGATGCCTTTAGCCTGCATCGCGTCGTAGAAGGCCTCGATGTCCGGCACCTCGGCAGCGAGTTCCATGATGTTGCCGTCGCCGAAACGGGTATCAGCAATCACTGTCTTCCCGGTCTCTCCGGCCGGCGCGACCACGTTGACCCATACGTTCGAGTTGCCATGGATCCATGCCTGACCCGTGGGCGTTACGCCCATCCAGTCACGCGGAAGCCCCGGCACGCCCTCGACGCGACGCAGTTCCAGCGTTCGTGTGTAGACCTCGAGTGTCCTCTCGAGATCCGCAGACGCCACCGTGACGTGATCCATGCGCGGCGCGGAGGCGGGCGTCTTCTTGTCTGGCCCCCAGGTGTCGTCGCGGTAGAAAACGACGCCCGATGGATATTCCCAGCCGATCTCGATGCTGGTGCCGCGCGAAACATCCATGGGCAGATAGAGAATCCGTTCGTCAGCGTCCCGAACCTTGCCGTCGATTCGCGCCCATTCCCTGAGCAATCCGCCATCGACCATCGGCTTGCCGTCCATGCCCCACGGTTGCACGCCCTTTCCCTCGAGCCACTTGATCGCCTCGTCGAAGTCGTCGACGAAGAAATCGAGTTCCACGATGCTGCCGTTGCCTTTTTGGCGCAGGAAATCCATCCCCGGCCCTTCGGTGGTGGGCTCGACCAGCTCGATCCAGAATCCGTTGCCGTCCACAAACGCGAGCTTCATGCCGCCGTAAACCTGGGAGTCCTCCCGGACCCCGAACTCCAGTGGATGCCGGCGCCAGCCAAGTGCGTCGTTCAGGAAGGCTGCGGTTTTCTCGAGGTCGGCCACCCACACGGCGACGTGCTCGAGATGCGGCCGAACCGCGGGTCGCGGTTGCGCGGGTGGCGCTGCCCGGCCGAGGGCGGGTACAAGAAGGCACGCGAGGAGCGCGAACATACGCTTGAAGCCCATGATTCCTCCGTTCCGGCGGGATTGCCGGAAAATGTTAATGTTAGGCCGGCGGCCTATTCTATGCAGGGGCATTGGATATGGCAACACAGTGTGATTTTGATGCGCCACTAATCGCGTGAAAAGAATCGTTTTACAGGGCATCGCCATCTGGCCCAGAAACGGCTTTCGTATCTTTAGGCCGACGGCTTACTATGCGGGCACTATTAAAAAAGGGGCCACGCAATGAGCGGTGCAGGCAGGCTGATGCCGTCAATCGTCGTCGGTGTGATGGGCAACACGGGCATATATCTCATTCCCTTGCTGCTGGGCGCCATGGTGTCCGACCGCGGCTTCACCGACCAACAAGCGGGTCTCGTCGCCTCGGCGGACCTGGCCGGGTATGCCGTCATGACCTTCGTCACTGCGATCTTCCTGATCCACAGGAACTGGCGGCAGCTCGTGCTGGCGGGCGTCGCGGTGATGATCCTTGGCAATATCGGTAGCATCTTCGTGACCTCGGGCGCCACGTTTGCAGCGATGCGTTTCATCACCGGTATGGGCGCGGGGGTTCTTGCCGCCATAGCAACGGTCTCGCTGGGACAGTCCGATTCACCTGACCGTGGCTACGGCCTGCTGTTCGCCGCCTCGCTGCTCTTCGGAAGCGCCGGGCTCTGGGGCTTACCAGTTCTGATGGAACAAACCGGCCTGAACGGGGCATATGTCTTCCTCGCGGCGCTCGCCGTCGTGACGGGCGTGGTCTCGCGGAATCTGGGGCAGGGCAGCGCGCAAGCGGACGGCGGATCGGGTTCGGCCGAAGTCCGCCGCCATGCGCCCATCCTCGCCATCCTGTTGCTCCTTTCCATCACGGTCTTCTGGGCCCAGCAGAACGCGCTCTACGCCTACATGGAGCGCCTCGGTTCGGCGGCTGGGCTATCGCCACAGTTCATCGGCTTTGCGCTCGGATTCGCCAATCTCAGTGGCTTCGTAGGGGCCTCGCTGGTGGCTTGGATGGGCTCGCACTTTGGCCGGTTGATGCCACTCGCCGTGTCTACCGTGCTGCAGCTCGGATGCCTCTGGTTGCTGTCGCGTGTCAGCGGAAACAAGGACTACCTTTTTTCGGTTGCGCTGATTTCGCTCTGCTGGAACGTGATCAATCCGGTCCAGATCGGCATCCTTGCCGATGTCGATGCCTCGGGCCGGCTGCTCGCCCTCTCGAGCACAGTAATCGGTGTGGGCCTTGCCGCGGGCCCTGCGCTCGGCGCGGCAGTGCTCACGGGCGATGACTATGTGAGGGTGCTGTGGCTGTGCGGCGTGCTTGCGGTCGTCACCGCCGTGCTTGCGCTGCCTGCGATCAAAGGCGCGCGGGTGCCGCAGCCGCACGGGTAATGTCAGAATCCATCGGGCGACGGGACTCCCCACGCCTTTTCCGGGACGAGTAAACGATATGGGCAGGAAAGGCGACGCCAGGCGCCAGCAGATTCTCGACACTGCAAAGGAGCTGCTGATCGGGAGTGGGCCCGACGGGCTTGTTCTCCGCGACGTCGCAGAGCGCCTGGGCATCACCCACGGTAATCTGCAGTACTACTTCCGCACGAAGCAGGAACTGATCGTCGCGATCTTCGACCGGGAGATAGCTAAATACACCGAGAGCCTGCACGAGGCGGTGGCGGCGACCACCACGCGCCGGGGGCGTCTCGGCGCGATCATCGACGCCGGTCTTGCCGAGATCCGCTCACCTGACACTGCGCTCTGGCGCATGGCCATCTCCATGGCCGATCACAGCAAGGACATGGCCGCGCTGTTGAAGAAAGAAAACGACCTCTATCAGGGCGCGGTCGTGAAAGAGTTGAAGCTGATCGCCCCCGAGCTCTCCATACAGCGCAGACGACAGATCGCGCGGATCATTCACGCCATT
>CAIXOY010000019.1 GCA_903921135.1 uncultured Gammaproteobacteria bacterium | reverse complement strand
GTTGCCAGAAGGGACTGCCACCACGCGAAACCGCTCATTCCCTGATGCCACATGCCAGCCGTGCCTCCGCGTGATCGACCCGGCCATTTTGCGGCGTCACACCGGCCGGCGGCAACCGCTGACGGGCCGTGTTAGCCTTTGGGGCTTTCGTGGCCACCCCGGGGGAATCCCGCATGAGCGAGTCAAAAGTCGCATTCATCACCGGCGCCAGTCGTGGCATCGGCAAAGCCACCGCGCTCGCGCTGGCGCGCAAGGGCTACGACGTGGTCGTCACCGCGCGCACGCTCGAAGAGGGAGAGGCCTTCGAGCACGGCTCGCGCGATTCCGAGGTGAAGGCCTTGCCGGGCAGCCTGCGGGAAACCGCGCAGGCGGTGGAGGCGCTCGGCCGCCGCGCACTCCCGATACGTCTTGATCTGCTGGATCTCGCGTCCATCGATGCTGCCTGGGATGCGGCCATCGCCGCCTGGGGTCACGTTGATGTGCTGGTGAACAACGGTATCTACCAGGGCCCCGGCATCATGTGCCCGGTCGAGGAGCTCACGCAGGAGCAGATGCACAAGCTCTTCCAGGGCAATGTGTTCTCGCAGGTGCACCTGATCCAGCGTTGCCTGCCGCACATGTTGGCGCGCGGGAGCGGAACGGTGGTGAACGTGGTGTCGGAGTCCGGGATGATCGATCCGCCCGGCCCTATCGGCAGGGGCGGTTGGGGCTTCGCCTACTCGGCATCGAAAGCCGCGTTCATCCGCATGGCGGGTGTGATGAAGGTGGAGTACGCAGGCACGCCCCTGCAGTTCTTCAACATGGAACCCGGCTTCGTCATCACCGAAACCATGCGCATGCGCCCCGACATGGAGGCCTTCGCCGCGCTCTACGGCGGCGCGCCCATGGAAGTGCCGGCAGAGACGGTCGCGTGGCTGGTGAGCGATCCTGCCGCCGCGGAACTGAACGGCCAGACGGTCTTCGCGCAGCGCCACGCGGTGAAGTACAACCTCGTGCCCGAATGGCAGCCGAAGCGCCGCCCGCGCGAGGCCTGAGCGCTCCGCGCTATCCCATGTAGATCAGCATCAGGTCATAGACCAGCGCCGGGCGTTCCTGCCCCACCACGTGGATGTGCGTCTCCAGCGTGAGCTTGGTGCCCTTGGGCTCCTTGCTCACGGCTTTCACGCGGTTGCGCGAGTGGATGCTGCTGCCCACCGGCACTGCGCCCGAGAAGCGCAGCTTGTCCGAGCCGTAATTCAGGATGTTGTTGTAGCCCGTTACCTCCCAGGTGGGGGTAGAGCGCATCTTCGGCATCAGCACCAGCGTAAGGAAGCCGTGGGCGATGGTGCGGCCGAAGGGGCTCTGGCTGCGGGCGCGCTCGGGGTCGGTGTGGATCCAGTAGTGATCGCCCGTCAGTTCCGCGAAGGCATTGATCAGTTCCTGCGTGATCTCGACCTGGCTGCTCCAGTCGCCGAAGCTCTCGCTCACCAGTGACTGCATGCCGTCGATGTCGTCAAAGCGGTAGGTCTGCATGGGATGCTCCCGTGGTGTCAGTGGGCTCTGGCCGAAGCGGCCGGCCGGCATGATAGCCGCGGCGCAGGCTGCCCGCTGCCCTGAGCCCTGATGTCAACGGCGCCGGAAGCGTTTTGCCATTGCCCCTTCGAGGCGCTTGGGCCGAAAATCGCGAAGAGATACCGTTCCCCTCCGTCCAGCTCCGGGAGTTCCCATGCGAGAAGCCGTCATCGTCGAAGCCCTGCGCACGCCCATTGCCCGTGGCAAACCCGTCGTAGGAGAGCTCTTCGGCTTCCACCCGACGGAACTCCTCGCCATCACGCAGCGCGCCGTGATCGAGAAGGCCGGCGTGAAGCCCGAGGACGTGGAGCAGCTGATCGGCGGCTGCGTGACGCAGGCGGGCGAGCAGGCCGGCAACCTCTGCCGTAACGCCTGGCTCTCGATGGGCACCAGCTACGCCCCCGGCGGCACCACCATCGATGCGCAGTGCGGCTCGGCGCAGCAGGCCAACCACCTCGTCTCCGCCCTGATCAAGGCCGGTTCCATCGACATCGGCATCGCCTGCGGCGCCGAGGTGATGAGCCACGTGGGCCTCGGAGCCAACGTCTACAACGGCCCGGGCTATTTCCTGCCGCAGAAGTGGCCCTGGGACAGCAGCCCCGACCAGTTCGCCGCCGTCGAGCGCATCGTGCAGCGCCGCGGCATCACACGCGCCGACGTCGACGCCTTCGCCAACGAATCCCAGCGCCGCGCTGCCGCCGCGTGGGCTGCGGGCCATTTCGATCGCGAGGTGATCGCGATTGATGCACCGGCCTTCGGCGAAGACGGCAAGCCGAACGGCGCCACCCGTCGCGTCACGCGCGATCAGGGCGTGCGCGCCACTACCCTTGAAGGCCTCGCGGGCCTCAAGCCCGTGAAAGAGGGTGGCGTGCACACGGCCGGGAATTCCTCGCAGGTCTCCGACGGTGCCTGTTCGGTGCTGTGGATGAGCCGCGAGGAGGCCGAGCGCCGAGGTCTCAAGCCCCGCGCACGGATCATTGCCGATGTCGTCGTGGGCACCGATCCCTACTACCTGCTCGACGGCCCCGTCGATGCCACCGCCGCGCTCTTTCGCAAGACCGGCATGACCATGGCCGACATCGACCTCGTCGAGATCAACGAGGCTTTCGCCGGCGTGGTGCTGTCCTGGGCGAGCGTCTACAACGCCGACATGAGCAAGGTGAACGTGAACGGCGGCGCCATCGCGCTCGGCCACCCGGTAGGTTCGACCGGCGCGCGTCTGATCACCACCGCGCTCCACGAGCTCGAGCGCAGCGGCAAGGGCACGGCACTTATCAGCATGTGCTGCGGCGCGGCCGTTGGCACCGGCACCATCATCGAGAGGCTCTGAGCATGGCCGAACTGGAAGGCAAGGTAGCGATCGTCACGGGCGCGGGCCGCGGGCTCGGGCGCGTCGAGGCCATCGAACTGGCGCGCATGGGCGCACGCGTGGTGATCAACGAGATCGGTCGCCCCGAGGCGCGTGAGGCAGCCGAGAGTGCGGCAGAGGAGATCCGCGGTTTCGGCGGCGAGGCGATCACCGTCTACGGCGACTGCGCCGACTGGAACGACTCCGAGGCGCTCTTCAAGACCGCCATCGATACCTGGGGCGACGTGAACATCGTGGTGAACAACGCGGGCTTCTGCCGCGACAAGATGATCTTCACCATGACCGAGGACGAGTTCGACACGGTGGTACGTGTTCACCTCAAAGGCCACTTCGTGAACATGCGTCACGCCGCGGCCTATTGGCGCGAGCGCGCCAAGACCACGGGCGGGCAGGTGTATGGCCGACTTGTCAGCACCTCTTCCGAAGCCTTCCTGTACGGCTCGGTCGGGCAGCCCAACTACGCCGCGGCCAAAGCAGGCATCGTGGCCATGACCATGGGCGCGGCACAGGCCCTGATCAAATACGGCGTCACGGCGAACGTGATCATGCCGCGCGCCCGCACCGACATGACCATGCAGGGTGGCACGGCCGTGCTCTTCCAGAAGCCCGAGAGCGGCTTCGACCAGTTCGATCCCGGCCATGTTGGCCCCTTCGTGGGCTATCTCGCGAGCCCGCGTTCGGCGCGGATCTCGGGCTATGTCTTCGTGGTCTGGGGTAATCAGGTCACGGTGGTGGATGGCCCGCGCCTCGGTCAGGTCTTCGAGACGGATGGGCGCTGGAGCGTCGATCAGTTGGACGCCGCGCTCGGGCCGCATTTCGAGGGCCTGCGTCCCATCGTCGACGGTTTCGCCATCGTCCCCACGGGCTGAGCATCACCGCCGGGGCCGTCGCTACGCGGCATTCCCGGCCCCGGATCCCCGCCCCCGCGCGGCTGCTTTGCGCCAGAGTGCACAGCCGCCGCGCTCCGTCCCCTGCTGCCCTTGAGGCACAATGCCGGCTCCCGAGGCGGGTGTTGGTATTGCGTCGTGAATCCGAATCCGGTTCCGCTGCGTCCATGTCCCTGAGAGGGGCTCCGCCTCAGCAGCAGCAAGGAAGAGATCATGAATCCCGGCAATCGGCCGGCTGCATCCCGTCGTGTCGTGGTGGCCGTTCTGGTCATTGCGGCGGGCGCTGCGGCGGCCTGGTGGTACCACTCGCGTTCGACTCTCTCGCCGGCTTCCGTGCAGGCCCCAAGCCAACCTGTCATGGAGTTGGCGCCCGCCGAGGTTGCCACGGCCACCCGCAAAGCGCTGGTGAGACGCTTGCCGGTGTCGGGCACTGTCACCTCGATGCTGAAGACCACGGTGCGCTCGCGGGTTTCGGGCGAGGTGCTGGAGGTGATGTTCCGCGAGGGTGAGCGCGTCGCTGCCGGTGCGGCCCTCGCGCGTATCGACACGCGCAGTCTCGAAGCACAGGTCGCGAGCGCGCGCGCTGCCCGCGACAAGGCCTCCGCGGATCTGGAGATCTCCCGCCTCAACTACGAGAACAGCAAGCGCCTGTTCCAGAAGAAAGTGCTGGCACAGAACGAACTCGATACCCGCAAGAGCCTCTACGACGCGGCGATCGCCTCGCAGAAACTCGCCGTGGCGCAGTTGCGTCTGGTCGAGATCGATCTGCAGGACGCGGTGGTGCGTGCCCCCTTCGACGCCGTGGTTGCGCGTCGCTTCCAGCACCCCGGTGGAAAGGTCTCGCCTGACGCTCCGCTCTTCGAGCTCGTGGACCTCAGTCAGATGGAGCTGCAGGCCGCAGCCCCGGCAGCCGAGATCCCCATGGTCAAACCCGGGCAGCGCGCGAGCCTGCGGGTGGACGGCTACGGTGGCGAGGAGTTCAGCGCGACGCTTCAGCGTGTGAGCCCCGCCGCCGAGCAGGGCTCGCGGCTGGTGCTGCTCTACCTCTCGCTCGACAACGTCGATGGCCGCCTGCGCGACGGGATGTTTGCGCAGGGCGCGCTGCTGATCGAGCAGGGCGAGCCTGCCATCGCGGTGCCCTCCGCTGCCATCATCAACGAGGCCGGACTCGATTATGTGATGGTGATCGAGGATGGCAGGGTGCAGCGTCGTCCCGTCACGCTGGGTCTGGTCGCCACACAGGACCGCATGGTCGAGATCCGCTCCGGCCTTGCGGAAGGCGAGACGCTCCTCGCCGTGCGCATCGGTTCGCTTGATCCAGGCACGCCGGTCCAATTACCCGCCTCCGGCCCCGCCGGCGCCCTCGACTGAGTCACGCGAAGGAACCGCAGCATGTGGATCACCCGCACCAGTATTCGCCAGCCCGTCTTCGCCACCATGGTGATGGTGGCGATCCTCGTCCTCGGGATCTTTGCCTATGTGCGTCTGCCCGTGGAGCAGATGCCCGACATCACGCCGCCGATGGTCTCGGTGATGATCGACTACCCCGGCGCCTCCCCCGATGCGGTGGAGAACGACGTGGTGCGCCCCATCGAGAACGTGATCAACACCGTGAGCGGCGTCGACCACATCTATGCCACGGCGCGCGAGGGCGGCGCCTATATGTGGGTCGAGTTCCGCATGTCGGCCGATCCGGTGGTGGCCACGCAGGAAATCCGCGACAAGATCGCCGACCTGATGCCGAGCTTCCCGCGGGAGGTGATGGCGCCGCGCGTCACCCGCTCGATGGAAGACGAGAACCAGCAGCCCATCGTCGATCTGGCGGTGTATTCCTCCGAGAGACCCCTGCGGGAAATCTCGAACATCGTCGAGCAGGTGATCATCAAGCGCCTGCAGACCGCGCCCGGCGTGGGCAATGTGACCGTGAGCGGCGGTGTGCCCCGCCAGATCCAGGTCCAGCTCAAGCCCGAGCAGATGCGCAGTTACGGCGTGGGTGTCGACGAGGTGGTGGCCGCGATACAGCGCGCCAACCGCGACCTGCCCGCGGGCAACATCAAGATGGGCGACGCCGAGCAGATGGTGCGCGTGGAGGGCCGCATCCAGAACCCGCGTGACTTCGGGCGCATCATCGTCACCACGCGCGGGAATGCCGTGTATCTGCAGCAAGGCGGGCTGCCCGTGCACCTCGACCAGGTGGCGGAGATCATTGACGGCGAAGCCGAGCCTGAATCGCTCGCGCGGATCGACGGGAAGCCCGCGCTGGGACTCTCCGTGTTCAAGGTGCAGGGCTCCAACGTCGTCGAGATCGGTGAGGGTGTGCAGAAAGCCGTCGCGGAACTGCAGGCACGGCTGCCGGAAGATGTGCGCATTGTCACCGTTCAGTCCAACGCGGAGTTTGTAAAGGCTTCGCTTGCGGGGGTAAAGGAAACGATTCTCGAAGGCGCGATACTCACCGTGCTGATCGTGTTCCTGTTTCTGCACTCCTGGCGCTCCACCGTCATCACCGGGCTCACGCTGCCGATCTCCGTGATCGCCACCTTCATTGCCATACATGCCTTCGGCTTCACGCTGAACATGATCACGTTGATGGCATTGAGCCTGTGCATCGGTTTGCTGATCGACGATGCGATCGTGGTGCGCGAGAACATCGTGCGGCATCTCGGGATGGGCAAGAGCCACCATGATGCTTCGCGCGACGGCACCGAGGAGATCGGGCTCGCCGTGATGGCCACCACCTTCGCCATCGTGGCGGTCTTTGTGCCCGTGGCCTTCATGGACGGCATGATCGGGCGCTATTTCTTCCAGTTCGGTATCACGATCACAGTGGCGGTGATGGTCTCGCTGTTTGTGAGCTTCACGCTCGATCCCATGCTCTCCTCCGTGTGGCACGATCCGGTGGAGAAGCGCTTCGCGCGGATGCCGCGGCTCGGCCGGCTGATGGACCGCGTGGAGGAGGGGGTCGAGGCCCTGCATCGTCTTTACGGCCGCGCCCTCGACTGGTCGCTCCGCGACGAACGTCGCCGCGTGTACCTGCCGGTGTTTGGCATCGTGCGCGCGGTGGCGCGGCGGGACTGGCGTGAGCTTGGCACCGTCTCCAACCGCGGGCTCGTTCTCTGGAGCGCAGCTGGCGTGTTCGTTTCCAGCCTGATGATCCTTCCCCTGATCGGCACCGAGTTTTTTCCCGAGGGCGACGAGAGCTTCCTGTCGCTTCGCCTCGAGATGCCCATTGGCTCGAGCCTGCAGTACACCGACGCCAAGACCGCGCAGGTAGAGCGTGGGCTGAAGGAAATCCCCGAGGTGGAACTGGTGTCTGCCGAGATCGGCACCTTCGAGGGCCGCAATCACGCGCGTCTCAACGTCCGCCTGGTGCCTCGCTCGGACCGTGACCTGAGCCAGCAGGAGGTCGAGCGGGTGGTGAGAGCGCGGATCCAGCGCATCGCGGGCGTGAAGCTCCAGGTGGGCTGGAACGACGCCATCTCGCTTTCGATCCTCGGCCCCGATCAGGAGCGGCTCACGGCCATTGCCAACGAGATGATGGAAAAGATCGCGAAGATCCCCGGTGTCGCCGATCTGAACAGCAGTGAGCGTGGCACCAATCCCACGGTGGCGGTGCGCGTGGATCGTGAACTCGCCAATGACCTCGGCCTCGATGTCGAGCGTATCGGTCGTGCGCTTCGCGTGCTGGTGGGTGGCGACAAGATCAGTCACTGGCTGGCGCCGGATGGACAGAACTACGACGTCGTCGTTCGGCTGCCGGCCGAGGCGCGCCGCGAGACCACCGATCTCGGCGGGCTCTACCTGGCGAGCGGCAGGCTCGATCCGCAGGGTTTGCCGGTGCTGGTGCCCCTGCGTCAGGTCGCGGAGCTTGTGCAGACGACGTCGCCACCGCAGTTGAAGCGGCTTGATCTGCAACGCCGTGTGTCGCTCTATATGCGTGCCGATGGCCGTGCCTCGGGCGACGTGGGCAAGGATGTGCAGAAGCTCGTGGCCGAGACGCAATTGCCTCGCGGTTACCGTTTCAGCGTTGGCGGCTCGCAGGAGCAGCTGAACGAGACCTTCATGGAAACGCTGGCCGCCATGGGCCTCGCGATCATTTTCATCTATCTCATTCTCGCCTCGCAGTTCGCGAGTTTCGTGCAGCCGGTGGCGATCATGGCCTCACTGCCGTTGTCGTTTGTGGGGGCCTTCCTCGCGCTGCTGATCACGGGCACGACGCTGAACATGCTCTCGATGATCGGGATGATCCTGCTGATGGGGCTGGTCACCAAGAACGCCATCCTGCTGGTGGATTTCGCCAACCAGGGCATGCGTGAGGGCATGGGGCTGCGGCAGGCGCTGATGGAAGCCGGTCAGATCCGGCTGCGGCCGATCCTGATGACCACGCTCGCGATGATCTTCGGCATGTTGCCGATGGCGATCGGTGCCGGCAGCGGTGGCAGCATCAACGCGCCGATGGCGCGTGCGGTGATTGGCGGCGTGATCACCTCGACGCTTCTGACGCTGGTGGTGGTGCCGGTGCTTTACACCTATCTGCACGCCTTCTCGGAGCGCAGCCGTCGCTGGTTCGGCGCGCCCGCGGTGCCCGCGGTGTCCGAGCCACCGCGCGAGCCGGTCACGGAGTAGGGCCGTGGTATCCCCGGCCGCCCCCGCCACCCGCTTGCGCGGCGTGAACCTCGGGGGCTGGCTGGTGCTGGAGAAGTGGATGTCGCCCTCGCTTTTCGCGGGGCTCGAAGCTACCGACGAGACCACCTTCTGCGCCGAACTCGGCACCGCGGCTGCCTCTCGTCTGCGCGCCCATTGGAACAGCTGGATCACGCGGGAAGATTTTCTCTGGCTCGCCGATCGCGGCCTGAACGCGGTGCGCATCCCGGTGGGTCACTGGATCCTCGGTGCGCCGTACCCGTACCACCCGAGCTACGGCAGCAACCGGGAGCCCTTCGTCGAGGGCGGCATCGAGGTGCTGGATCGTGCGCTCGGCTGGGCGCAAGAGGCAGGCTTGCGCGTGATGATCGATCTGCACGCGGCGCCCGGCTGCCAGAACGGTTTCGACAACGGCGGCATCAAGGACGTGTGCGAGTGGCACACGCGCGCGGAGTACGTTGATTTCTCCGTGGAGCTGCTGGGCAGGATTGC
>CAIXOY010000018.1 GCA_903921135.1 uncultured Gammaproteobacteria bacterium | reverse complement strand
CAATTTGGAAGGTCGCGGGCATGGCCCGCGTAAGGTGGCAGGGGTGGTGCCTGCTCAAATATGGGAGCGGGCCATACCCGCGACAACAAGGGCAGGCGCCGCACCGCTCCGGCCTTCAGACCCCGCTCACCTGCGCGCTGACCGTGCGCCTTGCAAAGTCCTCGGATCCCTCGCTGCCCAACGTTGCCGTGACGCTCAGTGTGTACACCGGATAGGTGATCGCTCCCTCGGTGACGCTGACCGAACTGCAACTCACCGCCACGCTGAACTGGCTCAGCCCCAGCCCGGTTGGCGAGAAAGCCGTGCTTGCCGGGCAGGCGCTGTCCTGCAGGACGCGCCCGATGCCCCACTCCAGCCCGGCGCGTGCGGCCAGATCGGCCCGTTTGCCGACCAGTGCCAGAGTGGTGCCCGCGCGCTGTGTGCTGCCGATAGAGAGTGCATAGGCTGCCACCAGTGACACCACCACCAGCAGGAACACCGCCGAGACCAGCGAAAACCCCCGGCTCCGTGCGCCTGCGTTCATGGTGAGTTGGGCACGTGCACCTGGCCGAGCAGCGTGACCCGCTCGGTGGCGCCTTCCAGCGTGGTGTATGAAAGCGAGAGGGAAATCGACACCAGCCCCGCGCGCGAGGCACTGCCTGCCTGATAGCCGAAACTGCAACTGCCTACGTGATCCGCGAGCAACGATCCGGTCACGCCCGGGGGCACCGGTTGGGTGGCAGAGATCGCATATCCGGAGTAGCGCCGCAAAGAGTCACCCGAGCACACGAAACTGACCGCTGTATCCACCACATAGAAGCGCTGCTGCGGCGAACCCGTAGGCCAGGCCGTACCGCCCGCACTGCGGCTTACCGAGAGCACGCCAGTGACGGCGTTGGCGCTCAGGATGCCCGCCAGATTGTCACCGCACCATGCGTTGGTGCGCGTGCCTGCCGCCTGGCCGCTGCAGGTCGACGGGCTGCCTGTGTTGTAGATCGCGATGCAGTCCGCAGTGCCCGCGAGGCACTGCGCGAGCCCCGTTCCGGTGCGCACCGTACCCAGGCTCCAACCGCCCAGCACCTGGAAGGTGTCGCTGGTGGCGCCGAGGTTGAGCGGGTCTGTGGTGATGTCGGCGGGGTTGGCCTCGGCCCGGTAGCGCCCGCTGCCCGATGTGCGCAGCAGTTCGATGGCTGATCCGTCTGCCGGGATACGCACGCTGTTCGGCAGTGCGAGACGTATCTCGCGCGACATGCGCTCCATCGCGAGTTGCGCGGTCGCGGTCGCCTCGGCACGACGGGTGCCGTCATTGAAGGCACGCACGGGGAGGCTCAGGTTGCGCCACACCACCATGCCGAGGACTGCGGTGAGGGCGATCACCGTGACCATTTCGACCAGTGTGAAGCCGCGCGCTCCCCGGATCATTCGAGGTTTGCCTTGTAGCCGACCAGCGTGATGGAGGGGCTCAGCATGGGGTGCGATACCTGTACCTCGATCCGCACCACACGCCCTGACGCGGCCGTGAGCGCCGGGCTGCCGAGCGAGATGCCGCTGCCGTCCAGGACCGAGGCGTTGACCGTGTAGCCCGAGAGCCCCGTCAGGGCGTTGCCCTGACGGTCTTTTGCTCCCGAGTCGCTCAGGCCGCTGTAGTCACACACATCGTCATAGCCCGAACGCCCCGTCTCCGCGCCGAAGACGCTGCCACCACAGCCGCCGCTGCAGGGGTTGGTGTTGCACTCATTCCGGCAGGTGGTGGAGGCATTGCCGTCGGGGTTGTAGGCGGGGTCGCAGAGCGGCGCCAGCGTGATCTCTTCCATGTAGGCAACGCCGACCGCGGTGGCCTGGTTCTGGATCATGGGATCCGCGCTGCGGCCCACTGCAGCCGTCACCGCAGCCATCAGACCGATGGTGGCCACCGAGATGATCACGATGCTGGCCACCAGTTCGATCAGTGTCAGCCCGCGTTGGGCTGTGCGCATGTTCATTGCACCAACCCCGTCTCGGGGTTCACGGTGATGGTCTCGGTGCCGACGCTGAGGGTGAGGGCCGTCGTCAGAAGCGCGCCCGTGCTGTCATTGCGTGGCCGCCCGAGGCTGTCGAAATACAAGGCCGCCGCACCCACCGTGAGCCCGGAGGGCACGCTGCTGCTGTAGCCACCCCCGCCGGAGCGCACCACAGTGACGAGCGAGCCGGAGTGGTCGTTGCAGCCTGCGGCCCCGGACCAACGCTGCAGCACGAAACTCGCCGAGGAGAGCGCCGCGCGGATATCGCAGCCCGATGCCATGGCCGTTGCCTGCGCATGGCGTAACCCCGCCCGCACCTCGGCAGAGAAGCCGGCGGTCTCGAAGCTGCTGGTGTTGAAGAAACGGGGGGAGGCGATGGCGGCGAGTACGCCGAGGATCACCATGACGGTGATCAGTTCCACCAAAGTGAACCCCCGCGACTGCCGCAGGGCAGTGGCGGGGGGCACGGGGTGCAGGCCGGTACGGTTCGTGT
>CAIXOY010000017.1 GCA_903921135.1 uncultured Gammaproteobacteria bacterium | reverse complement strand
GCTCGAATTATTGCTGTAGCGCGCAGAGGTGCAAGCCCGCGACCGTGCCGGCATCGATGCGCCTGTCGCGCGCATGGCGCGCTCCTACCATCACGAACATCCACGCGCGGATCCAGACCCCGCAGGAGCGGGCCATGCCCGCGACGTCTCCCCCGTAGGCGGGCCATGCCCGCGACATCTCCCCCGTAGGAGCGGGCCATGCCCGCGACATCTCCCCCGTAGGAGCGGGCCATGCCCGCGACATCCCCTTGATCAACGCAGCCGGCGAAAATCCGGCGCCCGCTTCTCGATAAAGGCGTTGATCGCTTCCTGATTCTCCGGAGAGCCGAAGCAGCGCTTCATCCCCTCCTCCTCCACGCGCAGCGCCTCCGCCAGGCCCGCGCTATGCGCGGCAAGCAAGGTGCGCTTGGTCTGCTGCAACGCACCCACGGGCCACTGCGCCATCTGATGCGCCTTGGCGAGGGCGTGCGCCTCGAGAGCTGCGTCGGGCAGCACGGCGGTGGCGATGCCCGTCTCCAGCGCACGCGCGGCGTCGATCCATTCGGCGGTGAACAGAAGCTCCGCCGCACGACGCGGCCCGATCGCTGCCTGCAACCGATAGCTGCTGGCAAATTCCGGCACCAGGCCCAGGCTCACGAAGGGAAAGCGCATCCGTAGCGACTCGCCCACGTAGAGCACGTCGCAGTGCAAAAGAAGCGTGGCGCCACCGCCTATGGCAATGCCGGCAGCGGCACCGATCAGCGGTTTGTCGAAGGCGCAGACCACTCGCGAGCAGCGTGCGAAAGGATGATCGGCGCCGGCATCGCTGAACTCGTGCAGATCGGTGCCGGAAGAGAAATTCCCGCCCGCGCCGCAGATCAGCACCACCGCCACACGCGGATCGGCAGAGGCCTCTTCCATCGCATCGGCAAAGGCCGCCCACTGCTCGAGGCTGAAGGCGTTCTTGCGGGCGGGGCGGTTCAGCGTGAGCCGGAGTACGCCATCATCCAGTTCACGCAACACCGTCTCGCTCATATGGAAGCCTCAGTCAACGAAGCGCGTGGTGTCGGCGAGCGCGGCACGCGGTACGCGGCAGGCATTGGCCGGGTGCTCCGTGTCTTCGTAGCCGAAGGAAACACCGAAGATAAGTTTGTGCGAGGCGTCCACGCCGAGCTCCGAGCGCACGAGGTCCGCGCCCATGCTGAGCGCCGTTTGCGGGCAACTCGCAAGGCCGTGTGCGGAGAGCGCCAGCATCAGCGTCTGCGAGTACATGCCGACGTCTGCCGCCTCGCGGATGCCGCACCACTCCGGCATGAACAGGAAGGCCACGTGCGGCGCGTCGAAGAAAGTGAAGTTGCGCATGAAGGCCATGCCGCGGGCGGCCTTGTCATCGCGCGCGATGTTCATCGCGGTGTAGAGCCGGTTGGCAGCGTCGTACTGGCGGTCCTTGAAGACGCCGTCGTACTTGCCGAGGTACGGGAAATCCATCGTTGCCTTGCCCGAGCCGAAATCCGCCGGGAACTGCACGCGCAGACGCTCGAGCGTGGCACCGCTCGCCACCACCGTGTACCACGGCTGGGTGTTGCAGTTGGAGGGTGCAAGGTTGGCCAGCCCGAAGATATGTTCGAGCACGGCGCGCGGGACTGGATCCTTGCGGAAGGCGCGCACCGAGCGGCGCGCAGCGGCGGCCTCGTCGAACGACAGAACGGAATGCCCTTGGGCAGCAGCAGTCATCGTGTATCTCCTGTGCGAGCCTCAGCGGCCCTTGAATTCGGCGGGACGCTTTTCCTTGAAGGCGCGCATCCCTTCTTTCGCGTCCTCGGTGGCAAAAACCGGCCAGCCCACTTCGTCGGATTTCAGCATGGCCTCGGCTTCCGGCAAGCACTCCTCGTGCTCGCGCAGCGACTTCATCACCGCGCGCACGGCGACGGGTCCGTTGCGGCTGATGGCGGCGGCGATCTCCAACGCGGTCTCGAGGGTCTTGCCCTTCGGCACCACGCGGTTGATGAGGCCCCAGTCGAGCGCTTCCTGCGCCGTCACGTGGCGGCCGGTGAGCAGGATCTCGGCGGCGATGCAGTAAGGAATCTGGCGACGCAGGCGGATGGTGGAACCCGACATCGGGTAGAGCCCGCGTGCAACCTCGGTGACGCCGAAGGTGGCGTCTTCCGCGCCCACGCGGATATCCGTGCCCTGCAGGATCTCGGTGCCGCCTGCGAGCGCGTAGCCTTCCACCGCGAGGATCACGGGTTTGAGCGGGCGGTTGTCGCGCAGCAGTGCCTGCCAGTGCAGGTTCGGCACTTCCTTCATGAGCGCCTGGATTTCTTCTGCGTTGTCGCTGCCGCTGGTGCCCGCCTTCAGATCCATGCCCGCACAGAAGGTGTCGCCGCGCGCGGTGAGCACGGCGCAACGCAGCGTCTCGTCGCTGTCCAGCAGCCGCCAGGCGCGGTACATACCCACCAGCATGGGCGGGTTGAAGGCGTTCTTCGCCTCGGGGCGGTTCAGAGTCACGATGAGGACGTGGCCGTCGCGCTCCACGATGCAACTGCTGGTACTGATATCGAGTGTTTCCATCTGCGTGTTCCTGCTGTGAGAGATCGCGCCTCAGGCGCGGTAGCTGCCCGAGAGCGCCATCGCGCGCGCTGTCTTGTAATCGGGCTTGCCGTTCACGCCGCGCGGCACCTCAGGCACAAGGTGCAGCTCACGCGGCACCTTGTAACCAGCGATGTGCTTGCGGGCTTCTTCCTGCAGGGATTCCAGCGTGGGGCGTGAACTGCCGCGCGCCGCCACGACGGCCGTAACCTTCTCGCCCCAACGCTCATCCGGCGTGGCAACCACCAGCGCGTCGTAGACATCGGCGTGCGCTTTCAGCGCTTCCTCGACTTCTTCAGGGAAGATCTTCTCGCCACCGCTGTTGATGCAGTTCGACCCACGCCCGAAGACCGAGATCGATCCATCGGGCTCGAGGCGCGCGGTATCGCCCGTGAGCAGCCAGCGCTTGCCACCGACCATCACGAAGGTGCGGGCGGTTTTCTCCGGGTCACCGTAGTAGCCGATCGGGATATGGCCCGAGCGCGCGAAGATGCCCATCTCGCCGGGCTCAGCGAAACGCATCTCTTCCTCGACGATCACGTCCATGAAATCGCTCTTGGGCACGTTGCCCAGGCCCGTGTTGCCCGCCTCGCCCTTGCGCTCGCCGGTGGTGCGGCCCATCTGGCCCGACTCGGAGGAGCCGAAGGAGTTCGAGATCATCACGTTCGGGAAATGCCGGCGGAAATCCGCTTGGCGTGCTTCCGAGAACACCGCGCCGCCCGAGCCCACCGTGAAGATCGAGGAAAGATCCCAGCGGCCGGGGTTCGCGTCCAGCGCGTCGATCAGCGGCATGGCCATCGCATCGCCCACGATGGTCACGGAATTCACGCGCTCTTTGGCGGCGATGTCCCAGACCTGCTCGCCCACCAGCGAGCGGTGGGGGTTCAGCACCAGCTTGCAGCCGGCAAGAAGCTGGATGCAGGCAAACCACCAGCAGGCGCCGTGCATGAGCGGCGCGAGCGCCATGCCCGCAACGGGGTAGCCTTCTTTGGCGCGGATGGCGATGTCTTCAGGCGCCTGGATGGCACCGGCCGGGTGGAAGTGCCCGCCGCCGCCCATCGCGGCGTAGAACACATCCTTGTGGGGCCACATCACGCCCTTGGGTTTGCCGGTGGTGCCGCCCGTGTAGAGGATGAACAGGTCATCGTCGGAGCGTTCGCCGAAATCACGCGCGGAGGAGCCCGCCGCCATCGCCTCCTCGAACCTTGCCGTTCCCTCGGGGATCGGCGCATCGGAGCCGTCTTCCACTGCGATCAGCAGGGAAAGTCCCGGTGCTGCGTGACGCACCTTGGCGATGTGCGGCACGAACTCGCGATGGTGGATGCAGGCCACCATATCGGCGTTGTTGAAGATGTAGGAGAGTTCCTCGTCCACATACCGGTAGTTGACGTTGACCGGCACGGCGCGGAGCTTGAAGCAGGCGAGCATGCCCTCGATGTAGGCGTTGCTGTTGTACATGTAGAGGCCGACCTTGTCGCCGGCGCCCACGCCGCGTTCGCGCATGAAGTTCGCGAGCCGCGTGGCACGCTCCTCCAGCGAGCCGTAGGTCTGGCGCTCCTCGCCGCAGGCGATGGCCTCACGTTCGGGAACGGTGTCTGCGACGATCTCGAACAGATCCGCGATATTGAAATGCCGCGCAGTCATGCGTAGGTCACCCGGAAATGGAATCGGTCGAGGATACGCGAGCCCCTTCCGGGCCCGCAAATGAACAAGCGGCAATCGGCAAGGCTCAGAGCTGCGCCTGCATGTTCTGCGCGATGCGCTCGGCAATCCCCCGCGCGCGCGCGGCCTGCGGCCCGCTGAAGCCTTCCTCGAGCGCCGCCCGGAAATGCCCCAGCCAGACCCCGAAATCCGCCGGCGTCAGCGGCCGTCTGGCGTGGACGGCGCGGTGGATGTTCATGGTGTGGCGGCGGTAGGCGTCCCCGCCCAGCAGGAGTTTTTCCCAGTAGGCGCAGATGAGCGGCAGGTGCCGGCGGATGTCTATCTCCGCCACCTCGAGGAACACGGGTGCTATCCGCGGATCTGCCAGCAGCCGATCGTAAAACGCGGTGATGAATGCGCGGATGTGCGCGGGGGAATCGAGGTCAGGGAGCGTCGCGGCCGCGGCGCAAACCGCTTCAGCGGCCTTTCTTGACATGGCGCATCATCCGCTTGCGCTTGTAGAGCTGGCGCGGCGTGAGCGTATTGCGTTTGCCTGCGTAGGGATTCTCGCCGGTCACGAACTGCACCCTGAGCGGCGTGCCCACCAGTTTCAGCTGCTTGCGGAACACGTTCTCGAGGTAGCGCTTGTAGTGGTCCGGCACGCTCTCGGTCTGGTTGCCGTGGATCACGATCACGGGCGGGTTGCTGCCACCGGGGTGCGCGTAACGCAGCTTGATGCGTCGCCCGTTCACCAGCGGCGGCGAATGCGTGGCAATCGCCTCTTCGAGGATGGTGGTGAGGCGGTTGGTGGGCAGCTTGCGCCGCGAGGAAGACCAGGCGCGGTCGATGGCGCCGTAGAGATCGCCCACATTCGAGCCGTGCAGCGCCGAGATGTAATGCACCTCGGCAAAATCCGCGAACACGAGCCGGCGCTCCAGATCAGCCTTCAACGTGGCCTTCTGCTCGGGCGGCAGGCCGTCCCATTTGTTGCACACCACGACCAGCGAGCGCCCTGCCTCGATCACGTGTCCGAGCAGGTGTACGTCCTGCTCGACCAGGCCGTCGTGGGCGTCGAGGAGCAAGAGCACGACCTCGGCATCGGCGATCGCCTGCAGGGTCTTCACGATCGAGAATTTCTCGATCACCTCGTGGACGCTGCGCTTGCGGCGGATGCCGGCGGTGTCGATCAGCGTGTAGTGCCGGTCGCGGCGCTCGAAGTCGATGTAGATGCTGTCGCGCGTGGTGCCGGGCTGGTCATACACCACCACCCGCTCCTCGCCGAGGATGCGGTTCACCAGCGTGGACTTGCCCACGTTGGGGCGCCCCACCACGGCCACGCGTGCACGGTGCATGTGGGCAACGTTTTCGACGCCTTCCGCAGCCTCGCCTTCTTCGGTGTCGAACTCGCCGCCTTCGGGTACGGCGGGCTCCTCAACGGGAAACGCCGCCTCCAGCGCCTCGACCAGTTGCCCCACGCCGCGCCCCTGCGAGGCGCTGATCGCGTGCAGAGCGGTGGCGCCGATGGCATGGAACTCGGCGCTCGCCTGATGCTCGTCGATGCCGTCGATCTTGTTCACGATGAGGCGGAAGGGCTTGCCGCTCCCACGCAGGCGCTGCACCACATCGCGGTCGGTGGGTGTGAGCCCGGCGCGGCCATCGACCAGCAGCAGCGCGAGATCGCACTCGGCCAGCGCCATGAAGGACTGGCGGGCCATCTCGCTGTCGATGCCCTCTTCCAGGCCGCTGATGCCGCCGGTATCGATCAGGATGAAACGGCGCTCTCCTGCCTGGAACTCGCCGTACTGGCGGTCCCGCGTGAGGCCGGGGATATCGGCAACCAGCGCGTCACGGCTGCGCGTGAGGCGGTTGAACAGGGTGGACTTGCCGACGTTGGGCCGCCCGACTAGTGCGATGACGGGGATCACAGGCGGCGCGGCGTGCTCATGGGGACCCGACCGTGAAGCAACTCAGTTCGCCGTCGTTGCCGAAGACGTAGAGCCGGTCACCATCCGCGATCATGTCGGCGCGCACGCCGTCCGAATCGGCGCGGGCACGCGCCACGAAATGACCATCGACCTGAGACATGAAGTGCAGGTATCCCTCGAAATCCCCCACCACGACATAGCTGCCAACGGTGGCCGGTGCGCTCAGCTTGCGGCGCGTGAGCTGGTCGTTCTGCCAGCGAAGCGCGCCCCCGCCCACTTCGAAGGCGCTCACCGTGCCGTCGGTGCCCGAGACGTAGATGTTGCCGAAACCCTCCGAGATGCTCTCGAAGCTCGACGCATCCCGTGCCCAGGTGGGGCGGCCGTTGGCGAGCTGCACGCCGCCGAGTTTGCCCTGGTAGGTCACCGCGTAAATGCCGGAGCCGATGATGAGCGGGCGGCCGTCGATGTCGATGGCGCGTTCGATTTCCGATTGGCCCTGCGGGTTGGCGATGCGGCCGTCCCAGAGGATCGTGCCGGTATCGGCCCGGGCCGCAAGGATGCGCCCGTTGGCCAGCGCCACATAGGCAACGCCGTCGGCAAGCACGGGCGGTGCGGTGCCGCGGATGGTGAGAAGGGGCATGCTGCTGTCATGGGTCCAGCGGCGCGTGCCGCTCTGGGTGTCGAGGCCGTAGATCTTGCCGTCCAGCGTCTGCACGACCACGGCGTCCCAGTCTGCAGCAGGGGGTGCGAGCACTTCGCTGCTCAGCGTGGAGCGCCACATCTCGCGGCCGGAGGCGCTGTCGAGCGCGATCACCACACCCTTGGCGGTGCCCACAAGCACCAGGTCCCCGCCAACGCCGACACCGCCCGAGAGTTCGGTATCGAGATCGACGTCCCAGCGCCGCTTGCCGCTCTGCGCATCGACGGACTCGACGCTGCCGTTCGCGGAGGCTGCGTAGATGGCCCCGCCATAGAGAGCGATCTGCAGCCGGTTGTAGAACTTGCCCTGCCCGTTGCCGATGCCGGTGCTCCAGACTTCGCGCACCTTGATCTCGGACTCGATGTCGACGAGCGGCACGGGCTCGAGTTCCTTGTCCTCGTCGTCGCCGTCCCACAGGCCTTTGACCCAGGAACAGGCACCGAGATTGACCACGAAGAGGGCCGAGAGCAGGATCCTGAAAAAGCCGCGCGTTGCCTGCGACGTGCTCATGGCGATTTCTTCTCCTCGGCAGGCGTGGCTGGGGCGGGGGTGACAGCGGGCGGTGTGGCTGCGGCGGGAGCAGGCGCTGCCGGCTCACTGAGCCGCAGTTCCTGCAGCTTGAGCTCCACGAGCCGCACGCCGCCGGAATCCTTGGCGAGCTCGATGGCACGCTCCCATGCGGCCGCAGCACCGTCTGCATCGCCCTTGGCGCGGAGGATATCACCGCGGAGCTCCTGGCGTTCGATCTCGAAATCACCGCCCGCGGGATCGCCGAGCACGGTAGCGGCTTCATCGGCCCGGTTGTCGGCGAAAAGCACGCGCGCCAGACGCAGCCGCGCGAGGCTGCCGAGTTGCGGATCGATATCACGCCCGAGCAGAGCGTTGATGCGCTGCTGGAGCTTGCCCGGGGCCGCATCCGGGTGACGCTCCACGAGGGCGCGCAATTCCCGTTCTGCCGCAGCGAGGTCTTTTTTCTCGACGTAGAGCTTGGCGAGCAACAGGCTCGCGTAATCGCCGTAGCGGTTACCCGACTGCTTGTCGCGCAGCTCCTCTCCGAGGTGGAGCGCCGTGGTGCGCTGGATCTCATCGCCCGAGGCGCGCTCGGCGGCCTGCTGCAACTGCTGGTAGAGCGCTGCGGCCTCTTCCGCGCCGCGGAGGTTTTTCTGCTGCCACCACTGCGACCCGAACACGATCGCCAGCGCCGCGCCCACACCGATCAGCGTGGAGGAGCCGTTGCGCTCCCACCACTGCTTGATCGCCCTGACCTGGTCTTCCTCTGTATGGTACGGATCCACCTGTAGTCTCCTGATCGTGTTCCCGGCGCGCTCAGAGCCCGAACCGCGCGGCCATGAAGGCCTGCATGGCCGACACACCCACGCGCTGCTGCATCGCGCCTTCGAGTCTGAGTTCACGGACGCTCACCTCGCCCGCCGCCAGTTCATCGCTGCCCAGAATCAGTGCCAGCGCGGCACCGCTTCGGTCTGCACGTTTCATCTGGCTCTTGATGCTGCCACCGCCACAATTGAGCTGCAGCCGCAGGCCCGGCAGCGCATCGCGCAGTTGTTCACCTAGCACGAGCGCAAGGCCGGGAGCTGCCGGATCGGCCACCACCCAGTACGCGTGCGGGCGGTTGTCGGGGCCCGTCGAAGCACCCGCGGCCTGCATCAGCAGCAGCAGGCGTTCGATGCCCATCGCGAAACCCACGCCCGGCGTGGCCGGGCCGCCAAGTTCCGAGACAAGGCCGTCGTAACGGCCGCCCGCGCAGACCGTGCCCTGCGCCCCCAGGCTCTCGGTGACCCACTCGTATACGGTGCGGCCATAGTAATCGAGGCCGCGCACCAGAGCGGGATTGATCGTGTAGGCCAGCCCTGCGGCATCAAGCAGCGCGCGCAGCCCCGCGAAGTGCGCCTCGGACTCGGCATCGAGGTGATCGGTCAGGCGCGGCGCCTCGCGCAGCAGCGCCTGTGTGCCAGGGTTCTTGCTGTCGAGGATGCGCAGCGGGTTGCTGGCCAGGCGGCGACGGCTGTCGTCATCGAGCTGTGCCTCGCGTGCCGTGAGATACGCGACCAGCGCGCTGCGATAGGCCGCACGCGAGGCCGTGGAGCCCAGCGAGTTGATCTCGAGCCGCACGCGATCGGCCACGCCCAGGCGGCGCCAGAGCCGTGCGGTCATCAGCAGGTGCTCGGCTTCGATATCGGGCCCTTCCAGGCCGAAGGTCTCGACGCCCACCTGATGGAACTGCCGCTGCCGACCCATCTGCGGCCGTTCGTAACGGAACATGGGGCCCATGTACCAGAGCCGCTGCGGCACTTGCTGCAAAAGCCCGTGCTGCAACACGGCGCGCACACAACTCGCGGTGCCCTCGGGGCGCAGGGTCATGCTGTCGCCGTTGCGGTCGGCGAAGCTGTACATCTCTTTCTCGACGATGTCCGTGACCTCGCCGATGGAACGGGCGAAGAGTTCGGTGGGTTCGAGGAGCGGCAAGCGGATTTCGTGGTAGGCGTAGCTGCCAAGGAGTTCCGACACGCAGCGCTCGAGGTGCTGCCACGCGGGCGTCTGCGCCGGCAGGATGTCCGGCATGCCGCGGATGGCACGGAGCTCCGGCCTCGTGTCGGGACTGCTGGACATGCGATTCCTCGAAGGATGGTGGGCCCCGGCGCGCGGGCGGCGGCGTAGTTTAGCGACTGCAGCGGACGCGGGCGATCCGGAACGCGGGGAAAATCCGTGTTGGCGCGGCCTCAGCCGCGGGCGATCAGCTCTTCGGCAGCTTCTGCTGCAGCCGCCTTGCGGGCGAGGGCCTCGCGGACGGTACGCTCCAGATCGTCGATCAGGGAGCCGGACTCCACTTTGTGGTGGGGCTTGCCGTCCACGAAGATCATGTTGGCGGGGCTGCTGCCGGTGACGCCAACATCGACCTCGCGCGATTCGCCTGGGCCGTTCACGTAGCAGCCGATGACAGCCACATCGAGCGGCGCTCGCACATCCTCGAGCCGGCGCTCGAGCTCGTTGATGGTGCCGATCACATCGAAGTTCTGCCGCGAGCAACTCGGGCAGGCCACGAAATTGATGCCACGGCTGCGCAGCCGGAGGCTCTTCAGCAGATCCCAGCCGACCTTCACCTCCTCCACCGGATCGGCCGCGAGCGAGATCCGCACCGTGTCGCCGATGCCGTCCATCAGCAGCATCCCGAGGCCCACGGCAGACTTGACGGTACCGGAACGCAGCCCGCCCGCCTCGGTGATGCCGAGGTGCAGGGGCTGATCGATCTGCGTGGCGATCTTGCGATAGGCCGCGACGGTCATGAAGATCTCGGAGGCCTTGAGGCTGATCTTGAAGTTCTGGAAGTCGTGCTTGTCGAGAAGATCGATATGGCGCATGGCCGACTCGACGAGCGCATCGGCGGTGGGTTCGCCGTATTTGCGCTGCAGTTCCTTCTCGAGCGAGCCGGCGTTCACGCCGATGCGGATGGGGATGCCGTGGTCCTTCGCACAGTCGACCACCGCGCGGACCTTGTCATCGCGACCGATATTGCCGGGGTTGATGCGCAGGCAGTCTGCACCGGCGGCAGCCGCGGCAAGCGCGATCTTGTAGTCGAAGTGGATATCGGAGACCAGCGGCACGGGCGAGCGCTGGCGGATCAACCGGAAGGCCTCTGCCGCCTCCATGCTGGGCACCGAGACGCGGACGATATCGGCACCGGCATCGGCCAGGGCCTGCACCTGACGCACCGTCGCCTCGACGTCGCAGGTCTCGGTGTTGGTCATGCTCTGGATGCTGATCGGCGCGCCGCCGCCCACCGGCACGTTGCCGACCATGATCTGGCGCGAGATGCGGCGGACGATGGGCGAAGCGTGCATGGTGAAACTCCGGTGCCTCAGTTGGCGTCGATGCTGACAGCGGCGAGGGCCGCGCCCGCGAGCGCCTGCTCGCCCCGCGCGGTCTCAACGGTGAGCGGCGCTGCAGAGCGCACGGCGCTTTCGGGCACCGGCTCTTCGCGCATCTGGAACAGGAACAGCCCGCTCAGCGCGAGCAGAGCGGCCACCATGCCGAGGCGCCCTGCCCCGGAGCCGCCACCGAGGGGCTCGCGGCGCCGCACCACCTTGGCTTCGGCGCGGGAGGGGCCGCCGCGGGCTGCCTTGGAGTTGAAACAGCCGACGATATCGTCGGCGTCCATCCCCAGCAGGCGGGCGTAGTTGCGCAGGTAGCCGCGCGCGAAGGTGTCGCCGCGGATGCGGTCATAACAGTCTTTCTCGAGCGAGCTCACCACCGATTTCAGCAGGTGGAGCTTGTCGGCCACCTGTTCGACGCTGAGACCCGCAGCCTCGCGGGCGTTCTTCAGCAGGAGGCCAGGGGAGCGCGGATCAGCTTTGGGTTGTTCTTCTGGAACCATGGTCGTTTACCTTGCCGGTGGCATCGCTTGGTAGGTCCGGTATTCGTCAGACTCGGGGTAGAGCCCCTTCAATTGCAAGGCGTAGCTGGCCTCGGTGTCGCGCTCGCCCGTCGCGCGCGCGATACGGATGCCGATCAACAGGCTGCGTGGCGTGGGGCGCAAGCCCGCAGCACGGTAGAAACCGAAAACCCGTGATGCCTCGGGATACTGTCCCCGTTGCACGTTGATATCGGCGAGTTCCAGCATGGCTGCAGCCTGGCGCCGGTCCATCTTGATCGCGCGATCGAAGACTTCCTCTGCCTTGGCTGTCTCGCCCTTGCGCAAATAGGCCTTGCCGAGATTGGTGAAGGCGTCGGCGCGTTTTTCGTAGAGCGTGTCGGCCGTGACTTTCTCCAACTGGACGATCGCCGCGTCAACCTCGCCCCGGCTGTAAAGGAAAGCCGCGTAGTTGTTGCGGGCACGCGAAAAGCCGGGCTCGGCATCAATCGCGGCGCGGAAGTGCTGGTCGGCCAGTTCGTATTCTCCGGACTGGGCGAAGACCCGGGCCAGGGTCTCGTTGACCGGTGCCGAGCGCGGATCGATCTCGAGGGCGCGACGCAGGTGAACGATGGCCTGCTCGGTATTGCCCTTCTGCAGGTACTGGGTCGCGGCGTCCACACGGCGAGCGACCTCCTCCTTGCGGTCGGCCTTGAAGCCGCCCTCGGTGGTCGTGACGCAGCCGCTCGTCGCCGCGAGCAACACCAGCGCCGCAAGGCTGATGCACCGCAGGGCGAGCATCACGCAGCCCCCGCCGCGGCCGGTCTGGCGCGTGCGGCCCGGTGGCGCTCGGAGCGCCGGGTGCGGTCCTCCACCCTGCCCACGAGTTGCCCGCAGGCAGCGTCGATGTCATCGCCCCGGGTGCTGCGCACGGTCACGCGCAGGCCCGCCTCCGTGAGGATGTTCCAGAAGCGGCTGACGGCGTTGCGGCTGGGGCGCCGGTAGTCGGAGGCATCGAAGGGGTTGAAGGGAATCAGGTTGATCTTGCAGGGGTAATCCCGCAGCAGCGCCGCGAGCTCATGGGCATGCTCGGGGCGGTCGTTCACCTCGCTGATCAGGGTGTACTCCACCGTGACCACGCGCTTGGTGTCGGACTGGGCGCCGATGTAGTTGCGCGCCGATGCGAGCAATTCACGGATCGGGTAACGCCGGTTCACGGGGACCAGCTGGTCGCGCAGCGCGTCGTTCGGCGCGTGCAGGGAAATCGCGAGCGAGACCTCGCTCAGCTTGGCGAGACGATCGAGCGCTGGCACCACGCCTGCGGTGCTCAGGGTCACGCGGCGCTTGGAGATGCCGTAAGCGAAGTCGTCCATCATCAGGTCGGTGGCGGTGACGACGTTGTCGAAATTGAGCAGGGGTTCGCCCATGCCCATCATCACGACGTTGGTGATGCGCCTCTGGCCGCCTTTCTTGGGGAGGCCGAAGGCTCGCGCCGCGATCCAGACCTGGCCGATGATCTCGGCGGAGCTGAGATCCCGCTGGAAGCCCTGCTTGCCGGTGGAGCAGAAGCTGCAATCGAGCGAGCAGCCGACCTGGGAAGACACACACAGGGTGCCGCGGCCGTCTTCGGGGATGAAAACCGTTTCGACGCAACTGCCGCCATCGACGCGGATCAGCCACTTGCGAGTGCCGTCGGCGGAGATGTGCTCCTCTGCCACCTCTGGAGGACGGATCTCCGCGCAGGCTGCGAGCCGCTCGCGCAGTTCGCGACCCACGTCGGTCATGGCAGAGAAATCAGACACGCCCTGGTGGTAGATCCACTTCATCAGCTGCAGGGCGCGGTAGGGTTTCTCGCCCAGGCCGACCAAGAACTCCTGCAGCGCGGCGCGGCTCATTCCGAGCAAATTGACCCGCCCCGCCGCGTCGCGCGGGGCGTCGCTCACGATGAGCCCGCCGGCGTCGCTCATATGCGTCTCAGTCGCGCGGGCAGAGTTCGGAGGCCGCGAAGAAATAGGCGATCTCGCGGGCCGCGGACTGCGGTGAATCGGAACCGTGGACGGCGTTGGCGTCGATGGACGAGGCGAAATCCGCGCGGATGGTGCCGGCAGCGGCGTCTTTGGGGTTGGTGGCGCCCATCAACTCGCGATTCAGCAGCACGGCGTTCTCGCCTTCGAGCACCTGGACCATCACCGGGCCGGAGGTCATGAAGGCCACCAGCGCCGGGAAGAAGCCGCGCTCGCGGTGCTCGGCGTAGAAGCCGGAGGCCACGGCCTCGGACAGGCGCAGCATCTTCGAGCCCACGATGCGCAGACCCGCCTTCTCGAAACGGGCATAGATCTCGCCGATCGCGTTCTTGACGACCGCGTCGGGCTTGATGATGGAAAGCGTGCGCTCGATGGCCATGCGAGGGTCTCCGGAAGGGCCGCCCGGGAGGGCAGGCAAGATGAAAAAGGGCGGGAAGTATAGGCCGCAACCCACTGCCGCGGAAAGCGGAAAGACGCCCCCGAGCGGCTTTGTGTGCTAGGCCGTGACGGACTCGCGCAGACGCGTCACTGCCTGCCGGATGGTGGCGATGGCCGAGTCGACGTCTTCCACGGTGCTGAAGCGGCCAAGACTGAAGCGGAGCGACCCGTGCGCCAGCGCATCGGGAAGGCCGATCGCCCGCAACACGTGCGAGGGCTCGATGCTGGCCGAGTTGCAGGCCGAACCCGAGGAAATCGCGAGATCCTTCATGGCCAGCATCAGGCTCTCGCCCTCCACCCCCTCGAAAGCCACGTTCAGCGCACCGGCGATGCAGTGCCCGGCGTGCCCGTTGCGGTGCAGGCCACCGAGCCCCCGGATGCCCTCCCAGAGCCGGTCGCGCAGGCCGGCGATGCGCGTGGCGTCCGCGGCCATCTCGAGGCGCGCGAGCCGCGCGGCCTCGCCGAAGCCCACGCACTGATGCGTGGCCAGGGTGCCCGAGCGCATACCGCGCTCATGCCCGCCGCCATGGATCTGCGCCTCGAGCATCACCCGGGGCTGACGGCGCACATAGAGCGCGCCGATGCCCTTGGGTCCGTAGAGCTTGTGGGCCGAAAAGGACATCAGATCGACCGGCAACTGACCGAGGTCGATCGGCACCTTCCCGAGGCTCTGTGCCGCGTCGACATGGAACAGTACGCCCCGCTCCCGACAGATCGCGCCCAGAGCCGAAATGTCGTTGATCGTGCCCAGTTCGTTGTTCACGTGCATCAGGCTGACGAGCACGGTGTCGGGCCGCAGCGCTGCAGCCAAGGCACCGGGATCCACGCGCCCGTCGGCACCGGGGGCCAGCAAGCTGAGCGAGGCGCCCTTCGATTCCAGATGCCGGCAACTGTCGAGCACGGCTTTGTGCTCGGCCAGACAGCTGATGACATGGCGCCCTTTCGAGGGGTCGTGGCCGAACACGCCCTTGATGGCCAGGTTGTCGGCCTCGGTGGCGCCGGAGGTCCAGACGATCTCGCGCGGGTCTGCGCCTGCGAGTTCGGCCACCTCACGGCGGGCGTTCTCGACCGCCTCCTCGGCCTGCCAGCCGTACACGTGCGAGCGCGAGGCCGGATTGCCGAAGAGGCCACCGCGGCCAAGGCAGCCGGCCATCCGCTCGGCCACCCGCGGATCGACGGGGGTGGTAGCGAGATAATCGAGATACACCGGAAGACGCATCGGGGGTATCAGCCAAGCGCCATGACGACGATGTCGCCCGCGGCACGCATGCGCTGATCGCGCTCATGCTGCCGGAGCGAGACGCGCTGCACCTCGCCACGCCCCACGAGCTCTCCCAGCGTGATGGCGCTGAGGAAAGAGTGGATCTGCTGACTGAGATCGTCCCAGAGACTGTGGGTGATGCAGACCTCACCGACCTGCTGGCAACCGCCGCGCCCCTCGCAGGCCGTGGCCTCGTAGAACTCGTCCACGGCATGGATGATCTGTGCGATGTGGATCTCTTCGGGCGGGCAGCGCAGGCGGTAACCGCCGCCGGGGCCTCGCACGCTGGAGACCAGCCCCTTGCGCCGCAGGCGCGCAAAGAGTTGCTCCAGATACGAGAGGGAAATCTCCTGACGTCGCGCGATGTCTCCCAGGCATACCGGGCCCTCGGCTGCATGCAGCGCGAGATCGAGCATGGCGGTGACGGCGTATCGTCCCTTGGTGGTGAGGCGCATCAGCGCTCTCCATCTGCGGTGGCCAACCGAGTATTCGCGTGCAGCCTGCGGAGGGTCAAGTGCGAGGGCCCTCGCCACGCGCCGCCTTGCTGATCTCCGTCAACATGCCGCGCAGGATGTTCAGTTCCATCTGGTCGAGTCGCACGCGGTTGAAGAGCCTGCGAAGGCGCGTCATCAACTGGCGTGGCGCGGAGGGCTTCAGGAAGCCGATCTCGGCAAGGGTCTGCTCGAGGTGCTCGTAAAAACGCATGTGTCGGCCAGCGAAGTGAAGATTACCGACGTCGGCTTCGGCGTGTCGCAGGTGCTGCCGGCCCTCGTTCAGGCGTTTTACTGCCCG
>CAIXOY010000016.1 GCA_903921135.1 uncultured Gammaproteobacteria bacterium | reverse complement strand
TCTTTCCTGCCCGCCCACGCAAGATCGTGCGCAACCCCGAAGGCGCCCGGATGGCTGCCGCCGGGGCCGGTCTGTGCCGGGGGATATGCATCGGCACGGGCCGCAGCCGTGCGGGGCAGCATTGCGCCCGCAACTCCCACCGCAGCACCGTTGATGAAGTCGCGCCGGCGGATCTTGCGGCCCATACCAAGTGTCTTGTCAGTCAGTCGCATCGTCTTGCCGCCCTCGACCTGTCTTGAAACCGCTACTGCGCGTGATTGTTGCGACGCGGCAGTGCCACGCCCGCAAAGCCCCCTGCCACCAGCACCACCACGCATGCCGACAGCCAGATGACACCACCCGTCCCCAACCATCCGGACGCAACGGCGCCCGCCGCCACGCCCGCCGTCTGCCCGCCGAAATAGGCCAGCGCAAAAAGCGCGACCGCCGCCCCGCGCCGCGAGGGCGCCATCTGCGTGGCATGCGTCTGCAGCGTGTTGTGGAACATGTAGAAACCCACACCCATCGCGAGACACGCCGGCACCGCAAACCACGCACCCGGCGCGAAGGCCACACCCAGCATCGCGAGCATCAGCAACGCTCCCCCGCAGAGCACCAGCCCGCGCTCACCGAGTTGCCGCACCAGTTGCGGAGCCGCGAGCGCGAACACCAGCCCGCCGAAACCGAAACCCATGACGCTGGCGCCCGAGGCGGTGAGCGAAAGCCCGAGCCGCTGGTGGAGGTGAGTGGCGAAAAAAGCGAGCGCGCCGAACACGGAGGCGCCCTCGAGGAACACCGTGAGCAGCACGAGCCGCGCGCGGGAAACCCGCAGCACGGCCACGAATTCGGTCAGCAAGTGGCGCACCGGGTGAGCGTCAAGGCGCGCGGGCGGCACGACGGGAAACTGCTTGCGCGCCTGCATCAGCGCGAAAGCACTCAGCGCGAACACCGCGGCAATGCCGATGAAGGGTAACCGGCGCCCGAGATGGTCAACCGCGAGCCCGCCGAGCAATTGACCGGCGGAGACGCCAAGAATCTGCCCGATGAGAAAGCGCGCGAGCACGGGCTGTCGGTGCTCGTAGGCGACGACATCGCCGATCCACGCCATCGCCAGCGGGACGAGCGGCGCCGCCATCAGGCCGGCCGCCGCGCGCGCGGCCACCAGCCCCGGCAAGCTCCCCGCGAACGCACAGGCCAGCGCACCGGCACAGCAGCCCACGCAACTCCACGCCACCACGCGGAGCTTGCCATGGCGATCACCTGCCGGACCGAACAGCAATTGGCCCATGGCATAGGCAAGCGTGAAAGCGGTAACGACCGCAGCCACAGCGGCGAGCGGCTGCCCGAACTCCGCAGAGAGCCCGGGCAGCATCGCGTCCATCACGCGCTGCGAGGTGCCGCTCCCGAAGGCAGCCAGCGAGAGCGCCAGTACGGCGCGCAAGACTGCCCTGTCGGTGTGCTGTTGCACGGCAGGCACTAACTGCCCGCTTCAACGACCCCGGGCCTGACCAAGGCGGGATCGATCAGCTCCGCGATGCCGTCGACGAATCGCGCGGGCTCGGCCTCGGCCAGGTTCGCCAGCACGATGATGCTGATGTCGGCACCGAGGTAGCGGGTGAAGTGCGTCTTGAAACCCTGCCACGAGCCGCTGTGGAAATGCCGCGGCGCCCCCGCCACCGTATCGACGAACCAGCCGAAGCCGTAGGAGTAAGACTTGCCGCCCGCCAGTTGCACCGGCGAATACACCTGCTTCCAGCTCGCGGGCTGCAGCACGGCCCCGGCGCGCACGCCACGATCCCAGGCGAGCATGTCTTCGAGCGAGAGGTACAGCGATCCATCCGCAGTGGTGTTGAGTTGCGGCGCCACCCACTCCTGGTTGCGCAATTCGCCTTTCACCAGCCGGTAACCCGCGGCCCGGTTCGGCACGATGTCCTCCTCGCTGATGATGCGTGCGCTCTTCATGCCGAGCGGTGCGAACACGCGATCTGCCAGCACATCGCCATAGAAGCGTCCGCTCGCGCGGCGCACCACGATGCCGAGCAGCAGATAGCCCGTGTTGCTGTAGTTCCACTGCGTGCCCGGGCTGAACTGCAACGGCAAGGTGAAGGCCTTGGCGAGCATCTCGTCTTCGCTGTAATCGCGGCGCATGTCGATCAGGCCCTCGGTGTAGTCCGGAATACCCGAGGTGTGGGTCAGCAGATGGCGCGGCGTGATGGCGCCCCACGCAGCGGGCGCGCCGGGAAAGATGCGCGTGAGTGGCTCATCGAGAGAGAGCTTGCCCTCCTCCACCTGCAGCATCACGGCCATGGCGCTGAACTGTTTGCCGAGCGAGGCGGACTGGAAGACGGTCTTCGTGCCGACCGGAACGCCGAGTTCGACATTGGCGAGGCCAAAACCGCGTGCGATCCGCGTTTTCCCGCCCTGCACGACCGCGACCGCAACGCCGGGGACTTTCTGGAGTGCCATCTCCTGCTGCACGAAGGCGCTGATGCGATCCACGGGTATCGGCGACTCGGCGGAGAAGGCGACGCCCGGGAAACACGCGAACAAAAAGGCAAGCAGCGGCACAAGGCGCGGCATCGACGGATCCTCCGGCAGCAGGAATGGCAGGCCCGACGATACTGCGCTCGGCCCGCACGCGCCAGTGTGCGCAGGGACGCCGGGAGGCGGGAGAAAAGCGGCCGGCGCCGGGACGCCGGGCTGGGGATCAGGCCCTCATGAACCCGAGCGTGCGCGGCATGAAGCGCGCGAAGTTGGGAAAGACCTGCGCGAGCGAGCCGGCTGAGACGCCAAACCACCGCGCAAGCGTGCCGAGGTACTGCTCGCTGGAAACACCCGGGATGATCCTGCCGAAACCCGCATCCTGCGGCCCGTCCACGCGCAGGTCCGGCATGCTGCCGTAGACCTGCCCGCCCCGCACCGCTCCACCCACCACCAGTTGGTGTGCACCCCACCCATGATCGGTGCCGTCACCGTTGGTGGTCAGGGTGCGACCGAACTCCGAGAGCGTGAACAGCGTGACCGACTCCGAAACACCCTGCAGGCGCATCTCGTCCTGGAAGGCGCCGATGGCCGAGTCCAGTTCCCGGAACAGGCGTGGCTGCACGTCGGCCTGCCCGTCATGGGTATCGAAACCGCTCATCCTCAGGACGAAGAGCTGCCGGCTCATGCCAAGCGGGCCCCGCGCCGCGATCATGCGGGCCACGGTGCGCAAGTCGAGCGCGAGCGGGTTGTCTGCATCGAACTCCGTGACCGGTGGCGGCGTCGCTGCAAGCGACTCGTCCACCAGTTCCCCCACCTCGAAAGCGCCGCGCATCGCCGTCGCCATGGCACGCTCCAGCGGATTCACCGAGCGCTCTCCCAAGCCAATGCCACTGAAATAGGGATAGTAATTCGCTGATTCGCGATGGATCGCATCGATCAGTACCGCACCCTCGCGGCCGAGCATGTAAGCGGGCACTGGCCCACCGGACTGCAGCAGCGTAGGGCCGGCAAGCGAGAGATTCATGGCGATGCCGGGCGTTCCGTTCGCGGCAGGCATCGCAGCGTGCAGCCTGCCTGCCCACCCATCGCGCTTGGGAAAGCCGGGTCTGGCACTCATCCAGTGGTCAGACTGATCGCTGTGCGAGAAGAGCGCCGGCGGCAGCGACACACCCGCCTCGTAGTCTGCCTTCGTGGTGGGGCGCATCAGTACGCCGCAATTCGCGATGAATGCCGCCTCGCCGCTTGCGAACAGCGACTGCAGCCGCGCGGACGCGGGGTGCAGCCCGAGATCGAGCCCGCTCGCCGTGGTGACCGGTCGCAGCGACGCGCGCGGAATGGCAAGCCCGGGACGCGCCTCGGCATAGAGCGCGTGCGCCGCAGGATTGCGGGGCACCAGCCAATTGAAGCTGTCGTTGCCACCGTCGAGCTGGATGCAGACCAGAGCCCGGAAGTCCCCCGCCGCTCGCGCCACGGCGGGCGCGAACAGCGCGGGAATCGTCGATGCCATCGGTAGCACCGCGGCACCCAGGGCAGTACGCAGGAATCCCCGCCGTCCCGTACGCAAATCAACCATGGCGATTCCTCACTTCTGGACCATGTACTGGGGCGAATTGACGATCAGGTAAATGGCTGCCCAAGCGCGCGAGTAGCCCGCGTTTTCGTCCCAGGCATAGCCGAAATCCAGCAGGCGCCTGCGCACCGCTTCGCGAAGCGCCGGAGGCAACTGCCCGCTCGCGAGGAGCAGGTTCAGGTGATCCACCAGCGCCGCCGGGTTGCGGGCCATTTCGGCCTCGCGCCGGATATCGATGACGATCTGCGGGTTGTCGGGATCGCCCGTCGCCCCAGGGTTGGCGCTGTGCTGCCAGATGAGGCCTGCGGTGAAATTGGCGCCCTGGTTGATGGTGGAGTCGTCAGCGAGCTGCATCTCGGGCGCGACGAGCCCGAGCGCACGGAGCTCGCCGTCGGGCGCGTAGCTTGGCCGGTAGTAATTGAAAACCGTCGGCGAGGACAGTGGCGCCTGCGGTATGGCCCACTGGATCCACTGCGGCGGGAAGTGCCCGTCGGCAGCGGTGCTGACGGCGCCGAAGGCGCGCAGGACATGCGTCAACCGGAGCAGCGGCTCGCGCACCTTGCCGAAACGCTCGGGCATGTCGATGTGCCCGCGGCGGGCTTCCGGATCGAGAAGAATCGCGCGCACCACGGCTTTCAGGTCGCCACGTACGCCCGCACCGTTGTTGCCGAATACGGCCGCCACGCGCCCCACATAGGCAGGCGAGGGATTGGAAGTGACGAGCCGCTGTATCAGTTGCCGCGAGACGAAGGGCCCCGTGTTCGGGTGGTTGAACAGGAGATCGAGTACGCGTTCAAGTTCCACGGCTGCGGGGCGTCCGGCCGGGAACACCTTGCCGAGGACCCGTTTCTCGCCGGAATCGTGGAATTCCTCGTACGACACCATCGGCGCCGTCCAGACCGCAGGCCAGTCATAGAACCCACTGTTGCCGCTGGAGCTCCAGCCGGTGAAAACGCGCGCGAGGTTTTCTACGGTCTTCTGGTTGTAGGTGGGTGTGGTGCGGCCTGCCGCATCGAGCGCGGGCGTGCCGTCGGGGTTCAGCTTCACGAGGCCGATGGTGAAAAGCTGCATGATCTCGCGGGCGAAGTTCTCGTCAGCGCGGATGCCCGCCGCGGGATCAGGAGCACGGTTCTGGTACATCGACAGATAACGCCCCATCGCCATCGAGCGGGTCGTCGCACCCAGCAGGCTGCGGTAATTGCCGAATGCGTGCCTGACGAGAATGTCGTAGTAGGTGACCAGGCCGTCGGACGGGATGTCCGATTCCGCAGACACGACGAGAATCTGGGAAAGCGCGAAAGCCACGCGCTGGCGCAACTGGTCAGGTGCCTGGACGGCGCGCTCGAACCAGATGCCCTGCATTTCAGCGTGCCCTCGGGTGGAGGGATCGCGTGCCGCCCACAACGGCTGCTGGAAGGACGCTCGGCGCGCAAACTGCTCGTCGACCCACGCCGTCTCGCCGATCGCGGCTACGCGATCGATCTCTGCGAGCGTAGGGCCGAAACTGCCCTGCGCGAGGATGCGGGAGGCCTCCTCGCGCGACGTCTGTGCGAGAGCCTCCGCAGATACGAGCGCCAGCAGGCACAGGCACACGGCGCGCACGATTTGCAGCTGAAGCATTTCACGGTACCGGAGGCAATGACGGGTGCAGTTTAGGCGCATCACCGCCGAAGCGATGTGACAGACATCATGTTCCGGAAACTGCGTAAGGCGTGCGCTTGCGCACGGGATCCGGCCGCGCAGCAGCAGATCGGATCAGGACGCGACCGAGGCCTCGTCGAGGATGGTCGCGATCCACGCAAGGAACAGCAGCAGGTGAACCACGCCCTGCATGGCGTTCACCTTGCCCCCGCGCAGGTTCAGAGAGGCCACCATGAATGTCGTCACCAGCAGAACGATGTAGGGCGCATCGAGGCCGAATTCGGGCGTGGCCCCCGTGATGAAGTGGATCGCGATCACCGCGGGCACCGTGAGGCCGATCGTGGCCAGCGCGCTGCCGAGCAGGATGTTCATGCTGCGCTGCATGTCGTTGGCGCGCGCCGACCCGACCGCGGCCAATCCTTCGGGGGCAAGCACCAGCAGCGCGATGAACACGCCGCCCAGTCCGCTCGGCACGTCGAGCGCCCGGAGCAGCGAACCCACCCGACCTGCCAGACCTTCGGCCACCATCACCACCGCAGCCAACGCCAGGAACAGCAGCACGCCGTGGCGGCGCAGGGAACCCGCGTGATGTCCTTCAGGCCGCGCATCCGTCGCGTGTCCGCCGGCGGCCCCGTGCGCGAAAAACTCGCGATAGCGGGTGGTCTGCATGCCCAGGAACACGGCATAGATGGCAAGCGAGGCGATGCCGACGAACACCATCATCGGGTCGCTCATCCACCCGCCCTCGCGGCTGGTGGTGAAGCGCGGCAGCACCAGCGTGATCATGCCGAGGGCAACGATCAGTGGCATGTAGGCACCCGCGGACTGCGCATTGAACTCCTGCACCGTGCGACGCGCGCCGCCCAGAAGGAGCGCAAGCCCGAGCAAGAGGTTCAGGATGATCATCAGCACCGAGAACATGGTGTCCCGCGCGACGGTGTCGTCGCCGCCCGCACCGAGCATCACGGCGCACACGGCTGCGACTTCGATGGTGATGGCCGCGACTGTGAGAATGAGTGTTCCGTAGGGCTCGCCGAGAATCTCGGCCAGTTCATCGGCATGCGCCATCGCGCGGAAGGCGCACAACAGGATCACGGTGACGAGCCAGAGGCTCCATGCCACGTTCCGGACGCCATCGATGGCACCCGACGGGGACCAGTGCACAAGCACAAGGGCGCCCGTGCCCAGACCGATGACAATGGGGGACTCGCGCAGAATCTGCGCGAGCACGGAGGAGGTGCCGGGAGCGTGTTGCATGAGCATGGCGCGAAGCTTAATTGCCCACCCCGCCCGCGCCAAGCCGCGGTTCCCGCGCATCGCGCGCCGAGCGCGCCATCCGGGCCGCGGTGCGCCTATCATCCGCATGGCCGATAAACCCGGACAACACGAAAATGGATATCGGAATCAACCTGCCGGTGGTGAACCCGGCGACTGACCCCGCCTTCCTGCGGGACATCGCCGTGCGCGCCGAGGAACTCGGCTTCGCCGAACTCTATCTGGGCGAGCACGTGGTGCTCTTCGACGATCCGGCCGACGAGTACCGGCAATCCGACGATGGCACCGCATTCTTCCCTTCCATGGCGAACCTGCCGGATCCGATCCAGACGCTCACTTATCTCGCGGCCTGCACCTCGCGCATACGGCTGGCCACAGGCGTAGTGATCCTCCCGCAGCGCAACCCCGTCTACACCGCCAAGCACGTCGCCACGCTCGACTGGCTCTCGGGCGGACGCTTCGATTTCACGATAGGCACCGGTTGGAGCTCGGAGGAATACGCGGCCTGTGCCACGCCATTCGACGCGCGCGGCGAGCGCTGCCGCGAATACGTCGAGGTCATGCGCAGCCTGTGGTGCGCTCCGGTCTCGTCTTTCTCCGGACGCTTCTACGAACTGCCCGCCTGCCGGCAACACCCCAAGCCCGTGCAGCAACCCCACCCGCCGCTCTGGTTCGGCGGTTTCGGCGACGCCACGTTCCGGCGTGTCGCGGATCTCGGTTCCGGCTATTACGGATTTGACCAGACTCCCGCGGAGATCGCGGTTGTGCGGCAGCGACTCGCAGAACTCCTCACCGAGCGCGGACGGCGCATCGAGGACATCACCATCAGCCACGGGGTGTACAACCGCATGCCCGTGAGCCCGGAGACGCTCGCCGAGTACCGGGATGCGGGCGTCGACCAGTTCGTGGTGTCGCTGCGCGGCGCGGAGCAGTCGGCCATGCAGGAAGAACTGGAGCGCTTCGGGCGGGAACTCGTGGGCCGGTTCTGAAACGGCGAGGGGCGCGTGCTTGCCGTGACGCGGGCAATCACCAGTAGGTCGGGCGGTAATCCTTGAAGAACTGACCCCAGGCGTGCTCGCCGCTCGCGAGACCGGCAAAGATCGGATCGACGATACGGGCCGCACCATCGACCACGTCGAGCGGCGGCGAAAAACGGTGCATCTCGATCTTGTGCTGCGCGAGATGCGCCGGGTCCTCGTCGGTGATCCAGCCGGTATCGACGGAGTTCATGTGGATGCCGTCCTGCACGTACTCCTGCGCCGAGGTGCGCGTGAGCATGTTGAGCGCCGCTTTCGCCATGTTGGTGTGCGGGTGCTTGGCGGTCTTGTTGCGATTGAACTGCCCTTCCATGGCGCTCACCTGCACGATGTGCTTGTCACGCGAGGGCGTGCGCAACATCAGCGTCTTGAGACGCCCCGAGAGCACGAAGGGCCCCACCGCGTTCACCAGCAGAACCTCGAGGAGTTCGCGCGTGGGCACCTCGTCAAGGCTGAGGCGCCAGGAGTTGCGATCACGGAGATCCACTTGCTGCAGATCCGCGTCCAGCACACCGCGCGGGAAGAGTTCGACCAGCGCGCTGCGCGGGTCCGCGATCGCGGTGCTGGCCTCGGCATCGAGTTGCGACAACTGCGCGGGCGCGGCAAGACCGGCAACCCCGACGCTGCGCCGCAAGGACTCGTAGTCCGCAACAAGCGCTGCCTCCGCGGGCGGCAGTTGTGCGAGCGCGCCCTCCTCCGCCTCGATCATGTGCGCGTAGAACTCCGGCGGGCGACGCACGGTCTGGCAGGCGTTCTGGATCAGGAAATCCAGATGCGGCAGCGTCTGTTCCATGTGCCGCGCGAAAGCCTCCACGGAAGGCGTGTGGCGCAGATCCAGACCGTAGATGGACAAGCTGTCGCGCCACGCCTCGAAATCCGGCTCACGTGCATAGCGGGCCGCGCAGTCCCGCGGGAAACGCGTGGTCACCACCACGCGGCAGCCGTTGCGCAGCAGCAATATCGCGGCGTGGTAGCCGATTTTCACGCGGGCGCC
>CAIXOY010000015.1 GCA_903921135.1 uncultured Gammaproteobacteria bacterium | reverse complement strand
GGGGCGAGGACAGCGTCGCCGAGCTGTGCCGCAAGGAAGGCATCGCTCAGAGCCTCTATTACACCTGGTCCAAGGAGTTCATGGAGGCTGGCAAACGCCGGTGTCCGACGTCAGCACCTATGGCGCAGATTTGAGGTTTTGATTTAAGGAGGGTTTTCGCCTCGTCGCAGAGACGAAGGAACGAAGATGACTCTTAAATCCACGACTGCCAGAAAGCCTGCGGAGCAGGTGATCAAGGACATCCGCCGAGCGACCCGGCGGCACTTTTCGGCCGAGGACAAGATCCGGATCGTTCTGGACGGCCTGCGGGGCGAGGACAGCGTCGCCGAGCTGTGCCGCAAGGAAGGCATCGCTCAGAGCCTCTATTACACCTGGTCCAAGGAGTTCATGGAGGCCGGCAAACGCCGGCTTGCCGGCGACACGGCCCGAGCCGCCAGCAGCGACGACGTCAAGGGCCTGCGCCAGGAGGCTGCCGCGCTCAAGGAGGTCGTGGCTGACCTGATGCTGGAAAACCGGCTGCTCAAAAAAAGCATGATCGCGGATGGGGGCGACGAACAATGAGGTATCCCGCATCCGAAAAGCTCGAGATCATCGCGATCGTCGAGCAGTCGCACTTGCCGGCAAAGCGCACCCTCGACCATCTCGGCATCGCACGACGAACCTTCTATCGCTGGTATGATCGCTTCCGGGAAGGTGGGCCGGAGGCGCTGCAGGATCGGCCCTCGGCGCCCAGCCGGGTGTGGAACCGCATCCCCGCCGAGATCCATGAGCAGATCATCGAGCTGGCGCTCGAGCAGTCCGAGCTGAGCCCACGGGAACTGGCGATACGGTTCACCGACGAGAGACATTACTTCGTCTCCGAAGCCAGCGTTTACCGGCTGCTCAAGGCCCACGACCTGATCACCAGCCCGGCCTTCGTGGTGATCAAGGCAGCAGACCGCTTCCACACTCCGACCACCCGGCCCAACCAGATGTGGCAGACCGACTTTACCTACTTCAAGATCATCGGCTGGGGCTGGATGTACCTGTCGACCGTGCTCGACGACTTCTCGCGCTACATCATCGCCTGGAAACTGTGCAGCACCATGCGGGCCGAGGACGTCACCGACACGCTGGAACTGGCGCTCGCCGCCTCAGGCTGCGATCAGGCCCACGTGCTGCACAAGCCGCGCCTGCTCAGCGACAATGGCCCCAGCTACATTGCGGGCGAACTGGCGGAGTGGATCGAGGCCCAGAACATGAGCCACGTGCGCGGCGCCCCGATGCACCCCCAGACCCAGGGCAAGATCGAGCGCTGGCACCAGACCCTCAAGAACCGCATCCTGCTCGAAAACTACTTCCTGCCGGGCGATCTCGAACGCCAGATCGAGGCCTTCGTCGAGCACTACAATCATCGGCGCTACCACGAGAGCCTCGACAACGTCACCCCGGCCGACGCCTACTTCGGCAGGGCAGATGCCATCATCAAACAGCGCGAAAGGATCAAGCGACAGACCATCGAACATCGGCGCTTGCAGCACCGCAAGATCGCCGCTTAACATCAACACCACGACGAGCCAGACACTCCGCTAATCGGACCCGAAATCTGAGCCGAATCATCTGACGACGGACACCGGAGAGCAATTGTGGGTGAGAGTTTCTTGAGTGGCATTCGCGCGAGGACGGGTGCCAGGCAGTACGCAGCGTCTGCGCGAGGCCGTGCTCGCTCTCAACGGGCAGGGCGTGGATGCCATCATCCAGGTGGGCAGCAACCTGCCCTTCGCGCGGGTGGCGGCGGAAGGCGAGATCTGGCTGGGCAAGCCGGTGAT
>CAIXOY010000014.1 GCA_903921135.1 uncultured Gammaproteobacteria bacterium | reverse complement strand
ACACCACGCACAAAGACCGTATCCGGCACCCGATGATCCGCAACAGCATCGACGAGCCATGGCGCGAAGTGAGCTGGGACGATGCCGTGGGCTTTGCCGCCGCCCGCTTCCGTGACATCCAGCAGAAGTACGGCCGCAACAGCGTGGGTGCGATCACCTCATCGCGTTGCACCAACGAAGAGACCTGGCTCGTACAGAAACTCGTGCGTGCCGGTTTCGGCAACAACAACGTCGACACCTGCGCCCGTGTGTGCCATTCCCCCACAGGCTATGGTCTCAAGACCACCCTCGGCGAGTCGGCCGGAACGCAGTCGTTCAGTTCTGTCGCTGAAGCCGATGTGATCATGGTGATGGGCGCCAACCCCACCGAGGCGCATCCTGTTTTCGCCTCGCGCCTGAAGAAGCGCCTGCGTGAGGGCGCGCAACTGATCGTGGTGGATCCGCGCCGCATCGCGCTGGTCGCGAGCCCGCACATCCGCGCCGAGCACCACCTGCAACTGCGCCCGGGCACCAACGTGGCCTTCGTCAATGCCATGGCGCATGTCATCGTCACCGAGGGACTCGAGAAGCGTGAATTCGTCGAGGCGCGCTGCGATCTCACGCAGTGGCAGCAGTGGCGTGAGTTCGTGTCGCGTCCGGAGCACTCGCCGGAGTCCACCGCGGCCGTCACCGGCATTCCTGCCGAGGAGTTGCGCGCTGCAGCGCGACTGTTCGCAGGTGCTGCCAACGCGGCGATCTACTACGGCCTTGGCGTGACGGAACACAGTCAGGGTTCCACCACCGTGATGGGTATCGCGAACCTCGCGATGGCAACCGGCAATCTGGGGCGCCGTGGCGTGGGTGTGAACCCGCTGCGCGGTCAGAACAATGTGCAGGGCTCCTGCGACATGGGCTCCTTCCCGCACGAGTTTCCCGGCTACCGTCATGTCTCCGATCCCGGCGTGCGTGCGAGCTTCGAGGCGGCCTGGGGCGTGGAACTCGACGGCGAACCGGGCATGCGGATCCCCAACATGTTCGACGCCGCGCTGGACGGGCGTTTCCGCGGCATGTACGTGCAGGGCGAGGATTTCGCGCAGTCCGATCCCAACACGCAACATGTCGAAGCCGCCTTGCGCGGGCTGGAGTGCCTGGTCGTCCAGGATCTGTTCCTGAACGAGACCGCGAAGTTCGCGCACGTGTTCCTGCCGGGGGCCACCTTCCTCGAGAAGGACGGCACCTTCACCAACGCCGAGCGCCGCATCTCGCGGGTGCGTCGCGCTGTGCCGCCGCTGGCGGGGCTGGAGGACTGGCAGATCACGCAGAAGCTCGCCAATGCGCTCGGCTACCCGATGAGCTACCGCCACGCCAGCGAGATCATGGAGGAGATCGCAGCTCTTACACCTACATTCACCGGTGTCAGCTACGAGAAGCTCGATCAGCTCGGCAGCATCCAGTGGCCCTGCAACGAGCAGGCGCCTGAAGGGACGCCCACCATGCACGTGGGCGCCTTCGTGCGCGGGAAGGGCTACTTCGCGATGACCCCCTTCGTGCCCACCGAGGAACGCGCCAGCAGCCGCCTGCCGCTGTTGCTCACCACCGGTCGCATCCTGTCGCAGTACAACGTCGGCGCGCAGACCCGCCGCACCGAGAACCTGCGCTTCCACGCCGAAGACCTGCTCGAAATCCATCCGCACGATGCGGAAGAACGCGGGATCTGCAGCGGTGACTGGGTGGGGCTGGTGAGCCGTGCCGGAGAGACGGTGTTGCGCGCAGAGGTAACCGATCGCGTGCAGGCGGGCGTGCTCTACACCACCTTCCACCACCCCGTGAGTGGCGCGAACGTGGTCACCACCGACAACTCAGACTGGGCGACGAACTGCCCCGAGTACAAGGTGACGGCGGTGCAGGCCAGCAAGGTGCATGCGCCCGCCGAGTGGCAGCAGCGGCACAAGGCATTCTCCGATCGCCAGCAGCGCCTTCTGGAGCAGGCGACCTCGGAAGCCGGTGCGCCTGCTTGAGTCCGGCCGCTGCTGCGCAAGAGTGCCTTCTCCACCTCGGAGTACGGCGCTTCCTTGCGGGTGTTCCTGTGGCGGAGTCTGTTGATGCGGTGGTCGTGGAGACGCCCGTCGCGCTCAGTTACAACGGCATTTCCCATGTCGTGATGATGATGACGCCAGCCGATCTCGAGGACTTCGCGATCGGCTTCAGTCTCTCCGAGGGGATTGTTGCTGATGCACGTGACATCCGTGATATGGACATCGCCGAGCACGGCGGTGGCATCGAGGTGTCGGTCTCGCTGTCTCCCGAGCGTGAGCACGCCCTGAAGTCCCTGCGCCGCAACCTGACCGGACGCACCGGTTGCGGTCTCTGCGGTGCGGAGTCTCTCGATCAGGCGATACGCGCGGTCGAGCCGGTGCCAGACGGGCCCTCCATCCGACCCGTAGCCGTGGAGCGTGCCTGCTCGGAACTCCCGCCCCTCCAGATGCTCTCGGAGCGAACCGGCGGGGCGCATGCAGCAGCATGGTGTTCCGAGGACGGCGCCGTCCTGCTGCTCCGGGAGGACGTCGGTCGTCACAACGCCCTGGACAAGCTGATCGGCGCATTGGTGCGCGCGGGCCTCGATACCGCCAAAGGCTTCGCGCTGGTCTCGAGCCGGGCGAGCTATGAGATGGTGACAAAGGCGGCGCGTGCCGGGATGCGCGTGCTTGTTGCGGTTTCGGCCCCCACCACGCTGGCCGTGAGCCTCGCGGAGCAATCGAATCTGAGCCTTGTCGCGTTTGCACGACCCGGAAAATTTTCTGTCTACACGGTGCCCGCGCGCATCGACACCTGAACGGAATTCAAGCCATGTCCCATCACGAACGCGATCACGCCCTGCAGATGCTCGAGCAGATCTGTGCGAACTATTGCTGGGAGAAAGACTCGGCCGTGGCGGCAGCGGCGGTGGCATCCCACATCAAGCGTTTCTGGACACCCGCCATGCGCCGCACCCTGTGCTCCGCTGTCGAGGCAGGCGAAGTGTCGCCCTCGGAACTCGCCGGGCGCGTCGTTCCCCTCATCGCCTGAGCGTCGCGCTTACTGCGAGCGGATGAGTGTCGCGGGCCCGGGCTCGCGTACAATTCGTCCGCCACACGATACCCACAGGAGAGTTTCCGATGCACATCGGCTTCAGTTCCATGAACACGCTGCTTGATCCCTCGCCGGCCATTCTGGCAAAGGCGCTCGAGGATCACGGCTTCGAGTCCCTGTGGTACGGCGAGCACAGCCACATTCCCTGCGCCATGAAGACGCCCTATCCGGGCGGTGGCAACCTGCCCGAGCCCTACAAACTCATGATGGATCCCTATGTGTCGTTGATGGCAGCTGCGGCTGCGACGACGCGGTTGCGCATAGGCACAGGGATCGCGCTCATGCTGGAGCGCGACGTGTTCTCCCAGGCCAAGACCATTTCCACGCTCGATCACCTCTCGGGCGGTCGCGTCGAGATCGGCGTGGGCGTGGGCTGGAACGAAGAAGAGTTCGACAACGTGAGCCGTCAGCCCTGGAAAAAGCGCTACGGCGTCTTGCGTGAGACGGTGGCTGCGACACGCGCACTCTGGCGCGACGAGCAGGCGGAGTTCCACGGCGACTACATCGATTTCGATGCGGTCTGGTGCTCGCCCAAGCCCTTGCAGGCCGGTGGACCGCCGGTGATTTTCGGTGCTATGGGGCCGTTGGGTACTCGCCACGCGGCCGAGTGGGCCGACGGCTGGTTCCCTGTGGATTTCGCGCTGCCCGACGTGGCTGCCTCGGTGGCAGCCTTCAGGCAACAGGTGAAGGAATTCGGTCGTGACCCGGATGCCGTGAAGATCACGCTGCAGGCGATGATGCACCCCACGCTGGACGACCTGAAGCGCTATCGCGACGCGGGCATCTACCGCGTCAACGTGGGTGTCTCGGTGGATCTGTGGGACAAACCCGACGCAGTGATGCCGATGATCGAGCGCTACGCGGAACTGATTCCGCAGATCTGATTCTCCGGGGGCGTCAGTCTGGCTTGATCCAGGGGTCGAGCGCGAGATTGATGCCCTCCTCGATGAAGTCTTCGTTGTCGAGGATCTTCTTCGAGCGCATCCAGCGCGGCGTCGAACCCTTGAGGTCCAGCGTCTCGGTGACCTCGATGCCGCCTGCGCCGCTGAAGAGCTGTTGCAGCTTCAGATCCAGCACCTTGATGTTGATGCTGACGGCATCCACGCCCTGCACCCAGTTGAAGTCACCGGTGATGCCTTCGCCGCCACGGGTGGCGGGCTTGCGCCCCACGCCCATGAAATACGCCATGTGGTTGCCCGAGGGGTTGAAGTAGACCTGCTGCTCCTCGAGGTTGGTGAAGACCACGCCCTGCACCTGGGTGTTCGCCGCCAGCCAGGTCACGGCCTCCGCCAGCACGTACTGCAGAGCCTGCAGGTTCAACTTGCCGGTGGTGGGGTTGTAGGGCTCTCCCCATTTGCGCACGCCCTCTCGCCAGGCCTGCTCGAACTCCGTGCCGGGTTGCAGTTGGTAGCCGGCGGCTCGCAGACGATCCGCCACGAGTGCATCGATGCGCTCCTCGTGCTCGGCAAGATAGGCGCGGCTCGGTTTGCCCAGGTTGATATGCGCGATCACCAGACGGCCGAACTGTGCTTTGTCGGCCAGCCGCGGGTCGTACTCGGATTTGATGCGTGTGGCGGCCGCGCCGCTGCCGCCGTCACCGATCCCCCCACCTCCGCTGGAGCAGCCGGTGATGAGCAGCAGGGCGGAGACGAGCAGGGCGGTGAGGCGCATGGGGGCTGTTCCTGTGGGGGCGGCGCGATCATAGCAACGCGGCTTGCCGCGGGGAACGGCCCGTGTTTCCATCGGGCCCATGAGCATGATTCTGCATACACGCATCGCGGGCGAGGCGGAGCGTACGGTGGTGTTGCTTCACGGATTGCTTGGCCTTGGCAGCAATCTGGGTGCGATCGCTCGCGCGCTGGCTCCGCAGGCGCGGGTGATATCTCCCGATCTGCGCAACCACGGACAGTCTTTTCGCGCCCCGGGCATGCAGTACCGCGAACTCGCCGGGGATCTTGCCCGCACGCTGGACGCCCTCAAGGTCGAGCGGGCCGCTCTGCTCGGGCATTCGATGGGCGGCAAACTTGCGATGCAATTCGCGCTCGACTTTCCCGGGCGCTGCGAACGATTGCTGGTCGCGGATATCGCGCCCGTGGCCTACGCAGCGCATCACGGGCCCGTGTTCGATGCGCTGGAGGCGATTGCCCTGTGCCCGGAAGCCGACCGTCGCGAGACGGCGCGATTGCTGGAGGAGCGTCTCCGGGATCCCGCGCTGGTGTCCTTGCTGCTGATGCACCGCGAGCGTGTTGCAGACGGCACCTGGGCCTGGCGCCTCGGTCTGCGTGAGATCATCGAAGGCTATCCCGCGATTCTCGCGCCGCCCGCCTCAGGCTCCAGTGGTGATCGGTGGGACGGACCTGCGTTGTTCCTGCGTGGTGAACGCTCGGATTATGTGCAGCCCGCGCATCAGTCGGCGATTCTCGGTCTCTTTCCCCGCGCGGTGACGGAAACCCTTCCCGGGGCCGGCCACTGGCTGCACGCCGAGGCCCCCGATCTCTTCATTCCGCGCGCCTGCGCGTTCCTGCTGGGCTGAGCGCTGCGGTCAGCGCTTGATTTGCGAATCGAGCATCTTCGCCAGCTTCGGCCCGAACGGGGGCAGCGTGCCCGCGAGTTTCGGCAGATTCACGCGGCCCTCTGTGTACACGCCCTTTGCGTGGCTGAAGGTGCGGAAGCCGTCGAAGCCGTGGTAGTGCCCGATGCCGCTGGCACCCACGCCGCCGAAGGGCAGGTCGTCGCAGGCGAAGTGCATCAGCACGTTGTTCACCGATGCGCCGCCCGAGATGGTCTCACGCAGCACCCGCTCGCGTTCGGCGCCGTCGCTGCCGAAGTAATAGAGCGCGAGCGGGCGCGCCCGTCCGTTCACGAAGGCGATGCAGCGCGTGATGTCACGGTAGGTTCTGAGCACCAGCACGGGCCCGAAGATTTCCTCCTGCATCAGCCTGCAGTCTTCCGGCGGATCGATCACCAGATGAAGCGGTATCTTGCGCACCACTGCGTCGGACCAGTCCTCGGTCGCGGGGTTCAGGTCCAGCACGCGCGCGCCCGCCGCACGCACTTCCTCGATGGCACTGCGCACCCGCTCGAAGTGGCGCGCGTTGATCATCGCGTTGTAGTCCGGATTCAGTGCCACAGACGGGAACTGCCCTGCGAAGGTCCGGCGCGCGGCGTCGATGAAGGCTTCGAGCCGTGCCTCTGGCACGAAGGCATAGTCAGGCGAGATGCAGAGTTGCCCCGCGTTCTGTGCCTTGCCGGTGATGATCTTGTCGGCGGCCTCGTCGATGTCGGCGCCGATACCGATGAACACCGGCGATTTGCCGCCGAGCTCCAGCGTCACCGGCGTGAGGTTCTCGGCGGCTGCGCGCGCGACCATGCGCCCGATCGAGGTCGCCCCCGTGAAGAGCAGATGATCGAAGGGCAGTGAAGCGAATGCTGCGCCCGCCTCAGGGCCTCCGGTCACGACCGCCACTTCCGTGGGATCGAAGTAGCGCGAGATGAGTTCCTTCGTGAGCGAGGAGGTGGCAGGCGTGAACTCCGAGGGCTTCACCATCACACGGTTGCCCGCACCCAGCATGTCGGCCATCGGGCTGAACACCATGCCGACGGGAATATTCCAGGGCGTCATGTTCCCGACCACGCCCTTGGGCTGGTAGTAGACCTTGGCCCGGGACCCGAAGATGTTCATGGGCACGGGCGCCGAGCGCTTCTCCGGCTTCATCCAGGCCTTGAGGTGCTTCTTCACGTGCTTCAGGTTGCCCACCGATGTCATGACTTCCGACATCCGCGTCATGTAGGGCGATCGGCAGCCGTAGTCTTCCGAGAGAGCGGCGCAGATCGCGTCCTGGTTGTCGACCAGCAGCGCTATCGCCCGGTCGAGGCGATCGATGCGTGTGCCGTATTCGACATGCCCCTCGAGTTCGAAGGCGCGGCGCTGGAGTTCCAGCAATTGCAGCATCTCGCTGCGGGTGGTGTCAGTCGTGCCAAGCATGGTGAAGGCTCCCGTGTGGCGCGCAGCGCGCGTGGGCGGAGTAGTTCAGCGCTCGTCTTCGACGAGCATGTCGGCGGCTTTCTCGCCGATCACGCAACACAGCGCATGGGTGTTGCCGCTGATGATGCGGGGGATCACGGATGCATCGGCGATGCGCAGGCCTTCGAGGCCGTGCACGCGCAGCCGGTGATCCACGACGGCATCTTCGCCGCTACCCATCGCGCAGGTGCCGACGGGGTGATAGACAGACTGCGCTTCGCGACGGATGAACTCGAGTATGTCCTCGTCGCTCTGGCAGAAACGCCCCGGGCGGAGTTCTTCGTCACGGAAGTGGTCGAGCACCGGGGAGGCAAAAATCTCGCGTACGCGGCGCACGGCGTTGATCGTGGCGCGGCGGTCGGCTTCGGTGGCGAGGTAGTTGGCGCGGATAGCGGGCGCGTAGTCGGGCGCCGCTGAGCGCAGGTGCACGCTGCCGCGACTCTCCGGGCGCAGATGGCAGACCGTAGCGGTGGTGCCGGGCACCGTCACCATGTTGCCGCGTTCGTCCGTGCGGCCGGCGGCCGGTGTGTAGTGAATCTGCGAATCCGGCCGCTCTACCTCGGGGGACGAACGGAAGAATGCGCCAGCCTGGCACGCCGGGTGGGTCAGCAATCCCTCCCTGCTGATCGCCCACTTGAGAATGTTGCCGAGCAGCGCCATCGGCGTGGTGTGTCTGGCAAAGGTCTCGGTGTGTCGCAGGCCTTGCTGGATATTGACCGTGAGGTGGTCCTGCAGGTTTTCGCCGACGCCGGGCAACGCATGGCGCAGCTGGATTCCAACGCGCTCGAGGATCTCGCGTCTGCCGATGCCGGAGAGTTCCAGTATCTGCGGCGAGTTGATTGCACCACCGCTCAGCACCACGGCATGGCGGGCCCGCACGTGGCGTGTTTCCTTGCCCTTCGCATAGCGGAGTCCCGTGACACGATCACCCTCGATGTCGAGTCCCGTCACCAGAGCCCGTGTCAGCAGATGCAGGTTCGCGCGGCGCAGCGCGGGCTTCAGGAAATGGGTGGCCGCCGTCTGGCGAACGCCGCGGCGAACGTTCACCTGGAAGCGGCCGATGCCTTCCTGCACCGGGCCGTTGAAGTCCGGGTTGTGGGCTAAACCTGTGCTCACGCCTGCCTGGATGAAGAGGTCGGTGGCGTCGAGCCTGGGGCCCACCTCGTCGACCCATACGCCGCCACCGGTGCCGTGGAGTTCGGAGGCACCACGGGTGTTGTGTTCCGTGCGGATGAAAAAGGGCAGCAGTTCGTTGAAAGACCATCCCGGGTTGCCATCCGCGGCCCAGGCGTCGTAGTCCTCTCGCTGCCCCCGGATGTAGACCATGCCGTTGATGGCGCTGCTACCGCCAACCACCTTGCCGCGCGGCCAGTCGATGCGTCGCCAGTGCAGTTGCGGTTCCGGCTCGGTGCGGTAGCACCAATTGACGCTCGGGTTCTTCATGAGGAACGCGAACCCCAGCGGCACGTGGATCATCGGATGGCGGTCCATGCCGCCTGCTTCCAGCAGCAGCACGCGCCGGCTTGCGTCGCGCGTCAGTCGCGCGGCCAGCGCGCAGCCAGACGAGCCGGCACCCACCACGATGTAGTCGTATTCGTCAGCCGGTTCGCGGGGATCAATGGGCACGCGTCTCGGCGCTCCACGGTCAGGGGTTGGCATTGTGTTGCATCCGGTGCGTGTCGCTCCATCGCGGGGCCATTACGCTTTGTTAAGCGCCCCCGTCCCGTGCGCCGTTATGATCTGGCCCCAGCCCGCTTACCGCCCCCGGAGGCCCTGATCATGCTGCTCGAAGGAATGCGTGTCATCGATTGCGGCTCGTGGGTGGCGGCGCCTGCCGCAGCCACCGTGCTCGGCGACTTCGGCGCCGAGGTGATCAAGATCGAACCCCCGCCGGGTGGCGATACCTACCGCTGGTGCGCGCAGTTCGTGCCCGGATTTCCGCAGTCTGCCGAGAACTACCCCTGGCAACTCACCGGTCGCAACAAGAAGAGCATCATGCTTGATCTCAAGCAGGACGAGGCCTACGCGGCGCTGCTCGCGCTGGTGCGGACGGCTGATGTTTTTCTCACCAATTTCCCCCCCGCCGTGCTGGCCAGACTCAAGCTGCGCTGGGCAGACCTCCGGGAGCACAACCCGCGGCTCGTTTACGGACAATTGACGGGCTACGGAGAGCAGGGTCCGCACGCCAACCTCGCGGCCTTCGATCGCACGGGCTGGTGGGCGCGCTCGGGGATGATGGATCGCATGCGTTACCGCGATGCGCCACCCGCCGGGGGCATTCTTGGCTGGGGCGATCACGCCAGTGCGATGTCGATGTTCGGCGCCGTGATGCTGGGGCTTTACCAGCGCGAACGCACGGGGCAGGGCAGCAAGGTCTACAGCTCGCTGCTGGCGAACGGACTCTGGGCCAATGCCATCCCCCTGGCAGCACGGCTCGCCGGCGCCGAGGTGCAGCTGGAAACCCCGCGCCACGAGATGTCGAATGCGCTTGCCATCCCCTACGGCACGCGCGACGGTCACTGGTTCTACCCGTGGCTCTTCGATGAGGAGCGCGACTGGCTGCGCTTTGCGATGGCGCTGGGGCTGGGTCATCTGGGGGAGGACGAACGCTTCATGTCGACGCCTGAGCGGCGCGCGCATGCCTCTGCACTGATCCGGCTGTTCGAGGAGCGTGTGGCGCAGGAAGACTGGCCGCACTGGCAGTCGGTGATGGCCGGTCAGGGCATCGACCTGATTGCCGTGAGCACGCTGGACGAAGTGATCACCGACCCGCAGGTTGTGCAGAACGGCGGGCTTCTTCCTCTGTCGATGCCTGCTGGTGCTGCCACGCACACGGTGAACAGCCCGATCTTCATGGAGGGTGTCCACAAGCGCGAGGCGGGCCCGGCTCCCGCGCCGGGGCAGCATACGGCCGAGATCCTGCGCGAACTGGGGCTGTCTGCAGGCTAGCGCCGGCGTTCAGTTCTCACCCTTTTTTGGCCGCCGCCACGAGCGTGTCGAAGCGCGCGCGGGTCACGGCCTCGTCGGCTTCTGCCAGCGCGCGCGCCACATCGTCCAGGCTTTTCCGGCCCTTGCTCGCGCTCCGGATCTCGCGATCGATCGCGCGCAACGCGCCCACGGCCTTCGCCGTGACCGGGCCTGTGGAATGTGGAACGTCCAGCGAAGGCGCCTCGGCAGCCCATGTGGCAAGCGATGCATGCGCTTTCTCGAAACGCGCATCGCTCAGCGCGCCGGAGCGGTGCAGGACTTCCAGTGAGTAGTACTCCGCGAGCCCCTCGACGATCCAGTCCGAATCGGGTCTGCTCCGGGCGCGCATGGCGACGTGCACCAGTTCGTGCAGGAAGGTGCTGGTGCCGTTCTCGCTGATGAAAGGGCGGTCCGCGTGCACGAACAGGCTCCCCGGACCGGAGAGCGCCCCGCGCCACATCGGGTCGCCGGCACTTACCACCAGAAGCCGTTCCGTGAAGCCCGGAAAAATCCCCTGCAGCGCGGGAAGGGTCATACGGAAGAAGGCGAGCGTATCCATGCGTCTTACCCCCTGCGCGGTCGGTGCGGCGATGGTGACGCGGGTGTCTCCTATACGCTCCCGGCGGACACCCAGTTTGCCGATGGCCATCCAGCCGGCGGGGCGGTCGAAGATCTTGCGCGGGTTGTCGATCTTCAGTCGCCCGCTCGCGTAAGCGGGATAGGGAGTGGCAGCGCCCCAGCCGTCCGGCAGATTCAGGCTGAGCTTCGCACGCGACTGCGTACCGTCTTCCATATCCGCCCGCACCACCGGCGCGAGATCGTCTGCCCTGAAGATTCCCCAGTCAGCAGTGACCATGCCGTCGAAGCGGCCGGATTCCCGTTTGCTCTCGAGGTTGACGTTGTACTGCAGCCACGGCGTTTTGCCGGCGGGCCGCCACAGGATCTGGTCGCCCTCCCGTGTGATGGTCCCGCTGCCCTTGATCTGCGTGTACCTGTCAGGCGGCGCTTGCAAGCGCAGCCATCGCACCCACCCGGCGTTGCGGCTCAGCCGGATTCGCACGGTGGCCTGCGGATCGCCCGCGCGGATCCAGGCGGTGTAGAGAACGCCGTACTCGGGACGCGCGGAGGTCGCTGCTTTCGCGTCGCCCGGCGCGGGGGCGGCGAGCGTGGCAAAGGACAGAAGCGCGAGAAAAATTCCGCAGATCCGGATGTGCATGAAACTTCTCCGCTCGTGACCTGTCCGACCGGCCGGCGCCGTGGCGTCAGGATACCAGCAAGGCTTTGCCGCGACGTTGCCGCATGCCGTGCCCGTCGCTATAGTCCGGCCCGGTTCCCGGCGCCATGAAGGCCACAGAGTTGTCTGCCTGAAGGAGTACGCATGATCGAAGTGAACCACCTTAGCCGCCGCTTCGGCGGCTTCACTGCCGTGGACGATCTCAGTTTCACGGTACGCCCCGGCGAGGTCCTGGGCTTCCTTGGCCCCAACGGGGCCGGCAAATCCACCACCATGAAGATGATCGCCGGTTTCATCGCACCGAGCGCCGGTAGCGTCAGCATCTTCGGACGCGACGTACAGGAGCAGACCCTCGCGGCGCGGCGCCTCATCGGCTACCTCCCTGAAGGCGCCCCCAGCTATGAGGACATGGGCGTACGCGAGTTCCTGCTCTTCATCGGCAAGGTGCGCGGGTTCGGCGGCAGCGAGCTTGGCTCGCGCGTCTCCTCGGTGGTGGAGCGCATGGATCTCGGGGGCGTTCTGCACCAGCGCATCGAAACCCTCTCGAAGGGTTTCAAGCGGCGCGTGGGCCTCGCGCAGGCGATCCTCCATGACCCGCAGGTTCTCATTCTCGACGAGCCCACCGACGGGCTCGATCCGAACCAGAAGCACCAGGTGCGGGAACTGATCCGCGGCCTCTCGGCCGAGAAGATCGTCGTCGTTTCCACCCACATCCTCGAAGAGGTCCACGCGGTCTGCAACCGCGCGATCATCATCGCCCATGGCCGGCTCGTAGCAGACGGGACGCCCGCCGAACTCGAGGCCCGCTCGCCCACCCACCGTGCCGTGCATCTGCATCTTGCCGAAGCCTACGCAGGTGCCGTTGCCGCGATCTCCGCGCTGCCCGGCGTGCGGGAGGTACGTGCCGATGGAGATGGCAGGCGACTGCTGGTGCTGCCGCAGCCGGATGCGAGCCCGCTTGCGGCACTGGCGCGACTGGTGCACGACCAGGGCTGGGTGGCTGAGGAGTTGCACGTCGAGCGGGGGCGCCTGGACGAGGTGTTCCGCAACATCACGAGGGAGGCAGCCTGATGAACATGGTGAGCCTCATCGCGCGCCGCGAGCTCGCGGCTTATTTCGCCACCCCGCTGGCTTACGTATTCGTGCTGATCTTCCTCGTGCTCGGGGGTGTCTTCACGTTCTATATCGGTGGCTTCTATGAGCGCGGGCAAGCGGATCTGGCGCCGTTCTTCAGCTTCCATCCGTGGCTCTATCTTTTTCTCGTGCCGGCCATCGCCATGCGGTTGTGGTCCGAGGAGCGCAAGAGCGGCACCATCGAACTGCTGCTCACGCTGCCGCTGACGCGCATGGATGCCGTGATCGGGAAGTTTCTGGCAGCCTGGTTGTTCACCGGTCTCGCGCTCGCGCTCAGTTTTCCGCTCTGGATCACGGTCAACGTCCTGGGCGCACCGGACAACGGCGTGATACTCGCGAGTTATCTCGGCAGCTGGCTCATGGCAGGGAGTTTTCTCGCGATCGGCTCCTGCATGTCGGCGCTGAGCCGTAACCAGGTCATTGCGTTCATCACCACGGTGGTTGTCTGCTTCCTGTTCATCCTGAGCGGTTTCCCGCTGGTGCTCGACGCATTGAGTGGCTGGGCGCCCCGGCTGCTGATCGACGCCATTGCCTCCATGAGTTTCCTCACCCACTTCACTGCCGTTTCGAAGGGCGTGATCGGACTTCGTGACGTGCTGTTCTTCGTGTCGCTCACGGTCGCGTGGCTCGCTGCCACTGCCGTGGTCATCGAACTGAAGCAGGCGGACTGAACCATGCCCAATCGCAAGAATTACCCGCGCATCGCGCTCGTCCTGCTGGTCCTCGGCTTCATCGCATTCAGTGCGATCAACACGCTCCTCTTCGGGCGGTTGAGGATCGATTTCACCGAGGGTGCGCTCTACACCGTCTCTGATGGCACCCGCGAGATCATCGCCGGCATCGGCGAGCCGATCGACATGTACTTCTT
>CAIXOY010000013.1 GCA_903921135.1 uncultured Gammaproteobacteria bacterium | reverse complement strand
CTGGCCGACGATCTGGCGCAGGAGTCCTTCGTGAAAGCCTGGCGTTCCATCGGCGAGTTCCGCGGCGACAGCAGCTTCCGTACCTGGATGTTCCGCATCGCCTATCGCAGTTTCCTGAGCCATATCCGGCGCAACGAGCCCGATACCACCGAGGTCGAGGAGCATCACGCGCTCCACGAGGACGACCACGAGGGCCGCGAGTTCATGCAGGACTTCGACGCCGCGATGCAGCGGCTCTCGCCCGCGCAGCGCGATGCGGTGCATTTCTCGTTGCAACGCGGGTTCTCGCACCCGGAGATCGCCGACATAATGGGCATCCCCGTGGGGACGGTGAAGACGCACGTGCTGCGTGGTCGACAGCGGCTGCAGGAGCTGCTGGGACAGTGGCAGGAGGGCTTTTCCCATGCATGAAAAAGACTGGCTGGACAGCGCGCTGTGCGATGCGGAAGAGCCGCTGCCCGACGCGGGCTTCACGCTGCGCGTGATGCAGGCCCTGCCCCCGCGCGAGCGGCGCGAGCAGCGACACGACTGGATTCTCTACGGCGCCGCCGCGGCCTCCTCTGCGGTGGTGGCGGTGCAATTCCCCGTGCTGCCGTTCCTGCGCGTGGTGCAGGAGGCAGCGCAGTTCACCTGGCTGGGCGCGGGTGTGATGCTGGCGTGCATGGCCGGCGCGCTGCTCGCCGAGCCGCTGCGCCGGATGCTCTGAGAGGCGTTCAGTTCGACGGTAGTACCGACTGCGCTCCGCGGCGCTTGACCATCTCCGCGGCCTCCCTGCCGGAACGCGCCATCTCGTCCCACTGGCTTTGCGTGCGGCAGGTCTTGCGTGCGATGCGCGAACCCGTGGGGGCTACGCTCTTGCATACGGTGCGATCCACTTTGGCCGTTTCCTCGGCGGGGGCTTCAGCCACCGGGGCAGCAGCTGCGGCCGGCGCGGCTGGCGCAGCAGGCGCAGCCGCAGCGGGCGGCTGCGTTCCTGATGACGAGCAGGCGCACAGCAGTGCACCGAGGGCAAAAGCAGCAATCAGGCGGTGGGAACGCATCGGATTCTCCGGGTGACGAAGGAGTGGTGTTTAACGGGTGAGTGCCAAGGAGTATGCCCGATGTTGCGCGGCTCCAGAAAGCTCTGGCACCCTCGCGCGCTTCCCTCCCTCTGCCGGACAGCCCGATGCGCCCGATCCTGACAAATGCGCTGCTCGCCACGCTCATCGCCCTCGGTGGCTGTGGCAAAGAGGAGACGCCAACCACCGCCGCGCCCCTGGCCCGGTCACCCGAAATCACCCCCGCACCCATCGATGTCGCGCAGATCGGTGCGGCGACGAACGCCATGAGCGCTGCCGCACTCGAGCAAAACATCCGCTCCCTTTCCTCGGATGCTTTTGGCGGGCGCAAGCCCAACTCGCCCGGCGAGGAACTCACCGTCGCGCATCTGGTGAAAGCCTTCCGTGATATGGGGCTGGAACCCGGCAACGGCACGGAGTTCGTGCAGGAAGTGCCGCTGCTCGAAGTCGAGGCCGGGCCTTCGGTAGCGCTCTCGTTCCAGGCCGGTGACCGGCGCATCGAGCTGCCCTTCGGCGAACGCCAGGTGATGAACTCCCGCCGCGCCGTGCCGCGCATCGAGGTGCCCGACGCCGAGGTGGTCTTCGTGGGCTACGGCGTGAACGCACCCGAGCGCAACTGGAACGACTACGCCGGCGTGGACGTGAAGGGCAAGGTGGTGCTCATGTTCGTGAACGACCCGGGCTTCCACTCGGGCGATGCGACGCTCTTCAACGGCCGCGCCATGACCTACTACGGGCGCTGGGACTACAAATTCGACGAGGCCGCGCGGCAGGGCGCGATCGGCGCGCTGATCATCCACGACACCGAGGGCGCGACCTACCCGTGGCGCACGGTGCAGAACAGCTGGTCCGGGCCGCTCTTCCATCTGCCGCGCGCAGACGGTGGCGCAGGGCTCACGGCCGTCCAGGGCTGGCTCACGAACGATGCCGCGCGGGAAGTGCTCTCCGCTGCCGGCGCCGATCTAGACCAACTGCTGCGCGAGGCCGGCACGCCGGGCTTCAAGGCGCGCAGCCTGGCGCTGCGTGCAAACGCCGCCTTCGACAACCGCTTCCGCGAGATCCGCTCACACAACGTGGTCGCAAAGATCCCCGGCAGCGAGCGCCCCGACGAGGCCTTCCTGTACATGGCGCATTGGGACCATATCGGCACCAAGCCTGACCCTGCGCCCGGCGAGGACGCGATCTTCAACGGCGCGCTTGATAACGCATCCGGCACATCGGGGCTGATAGAGATCGCGCGGGCGTACAAGGCGCTGCCGCGCGCGCCACGTCGCTCGGTGGTGTTTCTCGCCGTCACTGCGGAGGAGCAAGGGTTGCTCGGCTCGCAGTACTACGCCGCGCATCCGCTCATGCCGCTCGCGAATACCGCCGGCGGGATCAACATGGACGGCCTGAACAACATAGGTCCCACGCGCGACATGATGGTGGTGGGCCTCGGCAACAGTGCGCTGGATGGCTATCTGGAGCGCGCGCTCACGCCAGGCCGCCGCCTTGAGCCCTACCCGCACACCGAGCGCGGCAGCTTCTTCCGCTCGGACCAGTTCGAGCTCGCGAAAGTCGGCGTGCCCATGCTCTTTGCGGGGCGCGGCGTGGATCACGTCGAGAATGGCGCCGAATGGGGCCGCCAGAAAGACGCGGAGTTCGTCGCGCAGCGCTATCACGGCCCCGAGGACGAGTGGAGCGACGACTGGCGCCTCGACGGCGCGCTGGAGGATCTGGGCGTGTTTTTCCGCACCGGGTTGGCGGTGGCGGATTCCGGTGATTGGCCGGAGTGGAGCAAGGATTCG
>CAIXOY010000012.1 GCA_903921135.1 uncultured Gammaproteobacteria bacterium | reverse complement strand
GGAAATGGCCGCGACCGGCCCCCGTGAACTCGACCTCGGCTGGATGGTGTACCTGCACCACTTCTTCCAGGACTTCACGCCACTGGTGGGCGTGCCGGGAATTCCCTCCCTGATGCGGCTGGAGGCAGCCGCCGCCACCTACGAGGCCGCAAGCGGACATCGCCCGCGTGATCTCGACTTCTACACCTTCTACGCCGCACTGCGGCACGGCATCGTGATGTCCCGCACGGCCCGCCGGGGCATCCTCTTCGGCGAGGCACAGGAGCCCGCCAACCCGGATGATCTGGTGATGCACCGGGCCACCCTCGAGGCCATGATGGCGGGCGAGTACTGGACCGACGCCCGCCGCTGAAGCCCGCTGCATTCCGGCACTAAGGCACAGGTGGGGCATCTGTAACTCGCGCCTACTGTAACTCGTCGATATAGTTTCCGCCGGTTATCAATAGTCGGCAACCTCATGCCTGCACACAGTTTCGAGCAGAACTGGGCCCTGCTGGTCCACGACACCTCGCGCCTGATCCGGCGGCGCTTCGACCTTGCCATCAAGGATCTGGGCCTCACCCAGGCCAAGTGGCGGGTGCTGGCCACGCTGCATCGCTCGCCCGGGCTCTCGCAGTCCGAACTCGCCGAACGGCTGGACATCGAGAAGGCCCCGCTGGGCCTTGCCCTCGAGTGGCTGGACCAGGCTGGCTGGATCCGCAGGGAGACCGACCGCGCGGACCGCCGGGCCCGCAGGGTCTACCTGCACGAGCAGTCGACACCCACGCTGAAGGCCATGGAGGAGCGCTTCCGGCAGGTCGAGGGGAACTACCTTCGAGGCTTCGATGAGGCCGAGGTGGCGGAACTGCTGGACGCGCTGCAGGCCGTGCGCCAGACCCTGCGTCGCTCCGATACGCCGGTGCAGGACGCCTCGCTCGCCACCACCGACACCTACTTGAGCGTGCTCTTCGAATGCGCGCGACTGCTGATCCGCCGCTTCGATGTGCGCCTCGGCGAGATGGGTTTCACGCGCCAGCAATGGCTCGCCCTGAACACCATCGAGCAGCGCGAAGGTCTGCGCCAGAGCGAACTCGCCGAGGCCACCGAGGTGGGCGCTGCCGCCGCCGGCAAGCTCATCGATGCGCTGGAAAAAAGCGGCTGGGTGGAGCGCCGTATGGACGCGACGGACCGTCGCGCCAAGCGCCTGCATCTCAGCCGCCGCGGCCGCTCCATGCTGAGCTCAACCCGCGAGCGCTTCGATCGCCTGCACGGGGATCTCGACCGCGCGCTCGGCGCCGAACGCCATCGCATCCTCGTCAAACGCCTCGGCTGGATACGTCACCGCCTGCTCGAGGAAGGACTGCACACCGCTGAGGCGCGCCGCGCCGGAGCTCGCACATGAATACCCCCGTCACGCCGCCTGCACGCCGCTCCGACACGGCACGCCGCAACACGCTGATCCTCGCACTCGGCCTCGCGTGCATTGCCGCCTTCGCGTGGTGGATCTATCAGCGCTGGACGCACGTCTACACCGAGGACGCGCGCGTGGCCACGCACATGATCGAGGTGAGCACGCGCGCCTCGGGGCAGGTCGAGACCTTCGACGTGGGACAGGGCTCGCGCCTCGAGGCCGGCGCCCTGATCGCGCAGATCGACGACCGTGCTGCGAAGCTCGCGCTCGAGGAACTCGAGGCCACGCAACAGGCGCTCGACTCGCAGCGCGAGCGCACCGCCGTACAGATCGACATGGTCGACCGCGAGACCGGCGGAAAACTGCGTGCCGCACGCTCCCAGTACGACGCGGCGATCGCCTCGCGCGCCTCAGCGCAGTCCGACCTCGAGTTCAAGAAAGGCGAGTGGAACCGCGCCGAGTCACTGCTGAAGCGCCAGATCATCTCGCGCCAGCAGTGGGAGAACGCGCGCAACGCCTGGCAGCAATCGGAGCAGATGTTCCAGCGCGCGAGCGCAGAGGCCGAGAGCGCGCGCGCCATGGTGGCGGAGGCCGAGGCCTCGCAGAGCCAGATACAGGTGCTCTCGAGCGAACTGCGCGCGCTCGAGCACGAAGGCGAACGCATCAGCGCGTCCGTGGCGAGGCAGCGGGTGGCGATCGGCGATCTGCGTGTCAGCGCCACGGTGGGCGGGGTGGTCGACCAGACCTTCGTCCACGCGGGCGAATACGTGGTGCCGGGGCAACGGCTGCTGCTGATGCACGACCCGGCCGACATCTGGATCGATGCCAACATCAAGGAAACCGAGATCCGCCACCTCCAGCCGGGCGACGGCGTGGCGATACGTGTCGATGCCTATCCGGACCAGGACTTCCGCGGCGAGGTGAAGCTGATCGGCAATGCCGCCACCAGTCAGTTTTCGTTGCTGCCGGCGAGCGGTGCGAGCGGCAACTTCACCAAGGTGACGCAGCGTCTGCCGGTGCGCATCTCGATCACGCAGTCGGGCGAACTGCTGCGCCCGGGCATGATGGTGGAGGTTGCGATTGAGATCCGCTGATGTAGAAAGCTACATCGCCAGCCTCTCGCCGAACCCCGCCTTCGCGGAGTTCTTCCGCCGCTACGGCATCCGCTACCGCTGGCTCGCGATGTTCACCATCGTGACGGGCAACATCGCCGCGGTGCTCTCGGGCACGATCATCAACGTCGCCATCCCCGACATCATGGGCGCCTTCGGCATCGGGCAGGACGACGCACAGTGGCTCTCCACCGCGAACCTCGCCTCCTCCACCGTCTCGATGCTGGCGAGCGCGTGGATGGTGCAGCGCTTCGGGCTGAAGGACACGGTGCTGGTGGCCATCGCGCTCTTCATCGCCGGATCCCTGCTCGGCGGGCTCGCCACCAACGTCGAGGTGATGATCGGCTCGCGGATCATGCAGGGCATCACGGCGGGGCTGCTCACGCCACTGTCGATGACGATCATCTTCCAGGTCTTTCCGCCGGGCCGGCAGGGACTCGCGATGGGCATCAGCGCGGTGGGCGTGATCCTTGCGCCCGCCATCGGCCCTGCGGTGGGCGGCGTGCTCACCGACAACTTCAACTGGCGCTACGTGTTCTTTCTGGGGCTGCCGTTTTCGATGCTGACGCTGTTGGGCGCGTTGGTGTTCCTGCCGGGCCGGCAGGCGGCGCGCCCGACGGCCTTCCACTGGAACGGCATGGGGCTGCTTTGTGTCTCGATCACGGCCGTGCTCGTGGGGCTCACACGCGGCGAGCGCAACGGCTGGGACTCGGATTTCATCCTCGCCTGCTTCGGCGTCTCTCTGGTCTCGGGTATCGCCTTCGTGCGCTCGCAGATGGGGCGCGCGCATCCCTTGCTCGATCTCGGACTCTTCGCCAACCGCAATTTCCTGATCATGGCCATCAACGGCTGCGTCTTCAGCGCGGGGCTCTACGCCTCGACCTACCTGCTGCCGCTGTTCCTGCAACTGGTGCAGCACCTGACGCCCACCGACTCCGGCGCGATGATGATTCCCGCCGGACTCGTGATGGTGGCGATCTTTCCCTTCGCAGGAAGGCTCGCCGACCGCGTGGACGCGCGCGTGCTGATCAGCACCGGGATACTGTTTTTCGTGGTGGCGTTCTGGTTGATGCGTCATGCCGACGCCGACACCGGCTTCTGGACGCTCGCGTGGTGGATCGTGCTGAGCCGCGTGGGCATCGGCCTCGTGATGCCCGCGCTGCAGATGGGCGCCCTCGCGCACGTGCCGCCGGAGCGGCTCACGCAGGCCTCCGGTTCGTTCAACTTCATGCGCCAGATGGGCGGCGCCTTCGGCGTGAACCTGATGTCCGTGACGCTCGAGCGGCGCAACAGCGTGCACGCCGAGTACCTCGCATCAACGCAGACATGGGGCAACAGCGACACCATGGAAATGCTGCAGATGCTGCGCGGACTGGGCCACGCCATCGGACACGCCGGCACCGACGAGTGGAACGCGGCGATCGGCTTCCTGCAGGGCATCGTGCAGGCGCAGGCGCTGCAGGCGGCGTTCCGCGACAGCTTCGTGATTCTCGCCATCGCCTTCCTGCTGACGCTGGCGCCAACGCTCGCCCTGCGTCCGCGACAGCGCAGCGCAACGGCCGCGCCCGGCAGCGCAGCCGCCGCACGCTGAGGAGCCCGAGGCCCTCAGAGCCGGCCGATGCGCACCACAGAGACGAAGCGCCGCGCCCAGTAGTCTTCCGCGAGGCTGGAAATCATCACGCCGGCGCGCGTGGAGACATGCAGGAACTCCTTGCCTCCCATGTAGATCCCCACATGGCGCTCACGAAGGCCGGTGTTGAAGAACAGCAGATCACCGGGCAGCGCCTGCGGCGGCGGCAGCACACGGCCTGCGGCACGCTGCGCGCTGGTGTCTCGCGGGATCGCGATGCCGAAGAGGTCGCGGTAGGTGATCTGCGTGAACGCGGAGCAATCGAGGCCGCCGGGGTCGTCCCCACCGAGGCGATAAGGCACGCCTTTCCAGCGTGAATGCCGCGCGAGCAGCGCCCGCCGCACCGCCACCGGATCCGCGAGCGACACCACACCGGGCACCACAGCAGGCCGCTCCAGCGGCGGCGGCTCTTCCTCGTCGCCCCCCATCCAGCCGCAGGCGGGCAGCAACAGCACCCACACGAGCAGCCACAGGCGGCGCGCGATCACGCCACGAACCGGGCGAAGAGATAGACGCCGATCATCGCACCCGCGAGCGCGAGCTTGATGGCCACGCCGAGCACCAGACCGATCGTGGCGCCGAGTCCCGCCACACCCGCTTGACCCAGGCTTCGCCGCGCCGATAGCTCACCGACCATGGCACCCGCGAACGGGCCGATCACGAACACCGCGAGCGAGCCGATAGCCGCACCTATCGCCGCTCGCGGCGAGGCACCGAATCCCTTCGCCCCCAGAGAACCGGCGATGAAATCCACCACGAAGGTGAAGGCGCCCAGCAGCGTGATGATC
>CAIXOY010000011.1 GCA_903921135.1 uncultured Gammaproteobacteria bacterium | reverse complement strand
CGATAGCGCAGCGGGCTTTTCGCCGCGAGGCGTTCCCGGGAACGAACAATCCCGGTACTGCAGCAGCGGGCCATGCCCGCGACAGCAGCGCATCAGCAAACACCGTCGGGGGCATGGCCCCCTCCCACAGACTCCAGCAACCGTTCGAGCGCTTCGGGCCGCAGGCTCTCCATGAGAGCGGCCTGAAGCGCGGGTGGCAGAGCGTCAGAACGTCGCGGGCATGGCCCGCTCCCACGGGGGAAGCGGCATGCCCGCGAACGCGATGCTCCGGATCAGAAGTTCATCTTGAGCTTCGCACCCGCCCAGCGCGGCGGACCGAACACCTGGATGGTGTACTTGCCGAACGAGGAGATGTCGTAAGAGTACGTGAGCGCCTCTTCGTCGGTGAGGTTGTTCACGAAGACCGTGAGTTCCCAGGCGTCACAGGGCGAGTAGCTCACGCTGGCATCCACGAGCGTGTAATCACCGCCGCGCGTTGTGTCGGCGTTGATGATGTTGAAGTACTGCTCACCCACGTGGTTTGCCGCGACTTGTGCCGCCAGCGTGGCGCCGTTGGAGAGATCCCACTGCTTGCGCACCATTGCGTTCCAGCTGAACTCGGACGACAGGGGAGCCTTCTGATCCGTCACTGCAGCAGAGGCAGGACGAGCGGGCACATCGACGCTGGTATCGACCGTGCTCACGCCTGCGAGCACATCCCAGCCATCACCCGGCGAGTAGATCAGCTCCAGTTCGCCGCCTTTGAACTCGGCTTCGGAGTTGATCATCAGGCTGGTGGTGCCCGCGAAGTAGAAGGCCTGGAAGTTCTCGTAGTCGTAGTAGTAGATGCTGCCGTTCAGGCGCAGCGCGCCGTCCAGCCACTCGGTCTTCATGCCGATCTCGTAGGCCGTGAGGATCTCCGGATCGAAGCCCACTGCACGCTCGTGTGCGGCATCCAGACCATCGCTCGGCGTGTTGAAACCACCGCCCTTGGTGCCGCGGCTCACGCCGCCATAGATCATGTGGTCGCCGAAGGAGTATTCGAGCTGCGCCTTGCCCGACCACTCTCCGTCCTCGCGCGAGAAGTCGTGCTTGTCGCCGTTCTCGAGCGAGGGCGTATCGAGCGGGATGCCGGGCAGTGCGGCCGAAAGCGGCAGACCGAAAGCATTCGTCAGGATGCCCTCGTAGGTGCCGTAGAAGTTGATCGCCTCCAGACCCGGGCCGAAAGGCACCATCTGGTAGCTGAGGTCCTTGGCGTCATTCGTCCAGCGCAAGCCTGCCGTGAGCAGCAATGCGTCGGTGAAACGGTAATCGATCTGCCCGAAGGCTGAGAGGGTTTCGGTGCTCGAATCCGCGGCGAATTTGGGCCAGTACTGGTCCGAGGGGAAGACGAAGGCACCGGAGAAATCGTCGTCGATCTTCAGGTAGTAGGCGCCCGTGATCCAGTCGAGGTTGCCCACCGTGCCATTCAGGCGCAGCTCCTCGGAAAACTGCGTGATCTCGGCCGTGGCGTTGTAGATCACCATGCCGTAGCCGTAGGGGTCGCTCGCGTACTGCGAGGGGCCGGTGCTGTCGTCTTCCTCGCCGTAGGTCTTGTCGCTTTCAGAGTAGTCCGTCACCGACACGAGCTTCACGCCGTCGGTGAGCTGCGATTCGAAGGTCGCGGTGATACTGCTGGAATCGCGGTTGACGCCGCTCCTGTCGTAATCGAAGGAGCCCTTCCACACAGAGCCGTCACCGTCATCGATGGCCACGGAGTTGTCGAAGAGGCTGCCGGCATCTCCGTAGAAACCGAAGAAGTCCTGGTTGCCGACAGGCTGGTCGCCGCGATAGACGCCGCAGCCGCCCGGATCGTTCAGCGTGCAGAACTGCCCGAGACCGTCGTCGCCGATCTTGGATGCGCGCGCGTGGTAGACACCACCGCGGGTGTCCATCGTGGTGTATTGGGCGATCAGGAGCAGCGAGGTGTCCTCGCTGATGTCGAAGTTCAGCATGCCGCGCACGGACTGCGTGTCGTCGGCGCGCATGTCCTGGCCGGTGCGGTTCTTGATGTAGCCGTCGTCCTTGTTGTGGTAGACCGCGAGGCGGCCCTGCACCGAGTCGGAGAGCGGGCCGCTCACCGCGCCCGTGAGCCCGAGTTGCCCGAATTCCGCTGCAGTGGCGGTGAAATTCGCCTCGAATTCCTCGGTGGGTTTGTTGCTGATGTAGTGCACCAGACCGCCCGTGGCGTTGCGGCCGTAGAGGGTGCCCTGCGGGCCGCGCAGCACTTCGATGCGCTCGATGTCGAAGGACGGCACGCCCGATGCGCCGGGCGAGGACACATACGCCTGGTCACGGTACTGCGCGATCGGCGCTTCCTGGCCCTCGGCGAAGTCGAGCTGGCTCACGCCACGGATCGAGAACAGCGCGATGTTGCCCGTGTCACCCGTGTTGGAGGTGGCGATCAGGCCGGGCGTCTGCTTGGCGACGTCGAGCGAGTTGTCCCATCCCAGCGTTTCCATCTGCTGGCCCGTGAAGGCCGACATGGAGACGCCGACGTCCTGCATGTTCTGCGCTTTTTTCTGCGCGGTGACGATGATTTCTTCTTCGAAGACCTGTGCCTGTGCCGCTGTTGCAAGCGCCGCGGCAACGGCCGTGAACAGCACGCGTCTCAGGCTGGGCAGTGTGGATGTGCTCATGAGGTTTCTCCGATTGGCGAGTGACGGGGGCTCTTGGTGGCACCCCTGTGTTTTCCATAGCTGCCGTGACCCCTGGGCCACGAAGCAGGGCCGAGCGTATCACGGCTTCGGGGGCCGTGGCCTGCCCCGTGGGGGGCGCGGGCATGGCCCGCCCCTACATGGATGTGTGTGGGAGCGCGCCATGCGCGCGACAGCAGCCTCTGCCGCCGTCACAGTCGCGGGCATGGCCCGCTCCCACACGGCAGAGCGATGGATCGGGCGCTTCGGGCCGCAGGCTCTCCCGGTGAGCGGCCTTCAGCCGCGGGATCGTCGGGAACGATCCCGCGGATGCAGGCAGCCGACGCACAGGGATG
>CAIXOY010000010.1 GCA_903921135.1 uncultured Gammaproteobacteria bacterium | reverse complement strand
GCACGGTGTCGGTGTGGCCGGCGAGCACCAGGCCGCCAGGGCCCTCGCCCAGAACTGCGATGAGGTTCGCCTTGCCGGGGCGGCCGGGGATTTCCTGTATCTCGACGCGGAAGCCGAGTGCGCTGGTCCAGCCCGCCAGTAGATCAATGACGGCGCGGTTGCCTTGGTCGAGCGCAGGCTCGGTGCAGCTCACCGACGGCGCGGCGAGCAGCCGGTCGAACATCTCGAGTAGCGGAGGGATGGGTCGTGCCATTGCGGGCGTGTCTCGTGTGCGTGTGGCCGCTGCTGCGGCGCGCTATGGCTGAGTATACGGTTAGCTCTTGTGGGAACGCGCGATAGTGTGGGAGCGCGCCATGCGCGCGACAGCCAGAGTCAGTCGGGGGGCATGGCCCCCTCCCACAACATGCCTGTTAGCATGGGGCGACATGCTTAAGGGAGCCTTTGCGCGCATGACGCAGCCACAGTCTTTCAGCGCCGGGCAGCCGCTCGACAACGGCGAGTTGCTCGATGCGCTTGCCGCCGATGGCCTCGTGAGCCACGCCGATGCCAAGCGGCTGCGCTTCAGCCCGCGCACCCGCACAGAGGGCATGCGCCATCCGCTGGAGTTCATCGCGGCGCAGAACCTTCCCGATCCGCGGCACCCCGGCCGCGTCCTCGACATCGACACGCTGCTCGCCTGGCTGGGTGCGAGGGTCGGGCAGCCTGCCTTCCACATCGACCCGCTGCGCATCGACGCCGCCGCCGTCACCGCCGTGATGTCGCTCGCCTTTGCCAAGCGCCACCGCATCCTTGCCGTCGAGAGCACGCCGCAGGAGGTGGTCATCGCCTCGGTGGAGCCGATGATCTCGGGGTGGGAGTCGGACCTGGGGCAGACGCTGCGCCGGCCCATCCGGCGCGTGCTCGCAGACCCCGCCGACATCGAGCGCTACACCGTCGAGTTCTACAACCTCGCGCGTTCGGTGAGCGGGGCTACGGGCCTCACGGCGCCGCGCGGCGTGACGGGCAACCTCGAGCAGCTGGTCGAGCTGAACGCGCTAAAGGACCCGGACGCGAACGACCAGCACATCGTGAGCATCGTCGACTGGCTGCTGCAGTACGCCTTCGAGAGCCGCGCGAGCGACATCCACCTGGAGCCGCGGCGCGACCAGAGCAACGTGCGCTTCCGTATCGACGGCGTGATGCAGCAGGTCTATCAGCTGCCGGCTGCCGTTGCCATGGCGGTGACGAGCCGGCTGAAAATCCTCGGGCGCATGGATCTGGCGGAAAAACGCCGCCCGCAGGACGGCCGCCTGAAGACCCGCTCCCCGCGCGGCAACGAGATCGAGCTGCGTCTCTCCACCCTGCCCACCGCCTTCGGCGAGAAGATGGTGATGCGCATCTTCGACCCGGAAGTGCTGGTGCGCGGCTTCCACGAACTCGGGCTTGCCGACGAGGATCTCGCCACCTGGAGCGCGATGATCGAGCAGCCGCACGGCATCGTGCTGGTGACCGGCCCCACGGGCTCGGGCAAGACCACCACGCTCTATTCCACGCTGAAACTGCTGGCCACGCCCGATGTGAACATCAGCACCATCGAAGACCCGATCGAGATGGTGGAGCCCAGCTTCAACCAGGTGCAGGTGCACCACGCGATCGGGCTCGACTTCGCCAGCGGCGTGCGCGCGCTGCTGCGGCAGGATCCGGACATCATCATGATCGGCGAGATCCGCGACCGCGAGACCGCCGAGATGGCGGTTCAGGCCGCACTCACCGGCCACCTCGTGCTCTCCACGCTGCACACCAACGACGCGCCCTCGGCGGTGACGCGGCTGCTCGAGCTCGACGTGCCGGCCTATCTGATCCGCGCCACCTTGCTGGGCGTGATGGCGCAGCGCCTGCTGCGCGTGCTCTGCCCGCACTGCAAGCAGCCCGCGCAACTCGACGACGAGGCCTGGACGCGCCTCGTCTCGCCGTGGAAGGCGCGCACGCCCACTGTCACCTACCGCCCCGTGGGCTGCCAGGAGTGCCGCAACACCGGCTTCATTGGGCGACAGGGTATCTACGAGATCCTGCGACTCGACGACACCGTGCGAGCTGCCATCCGCGAGGACAGCGATTCCGCCGATCTGCGCCGCGTCGCGGTGCGCGCCGGCATGAAGACACTGCGCCTGGGCGGTGCCCGGCGCATCGCCGCCGGGCTCACCTCGGTCGAGGAGGTGATGCGCGTCGCGCCGCTGGAACAGTTGCGCGATTCCGCATGAGCCTGCAGCTGCCTGCCGATGCTGTGCCGGCCGCCTTTGCGGCGGCGCTTGGCGAAGACACCGCGCGCCTTGCCGCCGCCCTCGGCGATGAGCGTTGCGCGGCTATAGAGGATGTTTTCCTGCAAGAGCCCGCGCGCCGCGAGGAACTCGCGCGGCTGCTGTGCCAGAGCCGCTTCGTGTTCCGTGAGTGCGAGCGGCATCCTGATCTGCTGCCGGAGCTGCTGCAGAGCGGGGATCTGCTGCGTGATTACGGCCCCGACGAGTACCTGCAACGCGCCCGCGCGGCGCTTGCCGGCACCACGGCCGAGGCCGCGGTGATGAGCGCGCTGCGCACGCTGCGCCGCCGCGAGATGCTGCGCATCCTGTGGCGCGAGCAGTGCGCTCTGGCGGATTTCCGCACTACCACGGCCGATCTGAGCGCGCTCGCCGCGGCGGCCATCGAGGTGGCGCTCGAGACGGCCCACACCGAGCTCGCGCAAAAGCACGGTGAGCCTATCGGCGAGAGCAGCGCCACGCCGCAGCGCATGGTGGTGATCGGCATGGGCAAGCTCGGCGCGCACGAGCTGAACCTCTCCTCCGATATCGACCTGATCTTCGCCTATCCGGAGCAGGGCGAGACGGCGGGAGAGAGAAGCCTCAGCAACCGCGAATTCTTCGTGCGCGTGGGGCAGCGCCTCATCAAGTCGCTTGATGCCGTGACCCGTGACGGATTCGTGTTCCGCGTCGACATGCGCCTGCGGCCTTACGGCGACAGCGGCGCGCTCGCGCTCAATTTCGATGCGATGGAGCTCTACTACCAGGACCAGGGACGCGACTGGGAGCGCTACGCCATGATCAAGGCGCGCGTGGTGGCGGGTGATCGTGCGGCGGGTGAGGCGCTGCTCACGACGCTCCGGCCCTTCGTGTACCGACGCTACATCGATTTCAGCGCCATCGAATCGCTGCGCCAGATGAAATCCATGATCAGCCGCGAGGTCGCGCGGCGCGGGCAGGCGGGTGACGTGAAGCTCGATGCCGGCGGCATCCGCGAGATCGAGTTCATCGTGCAGAGCTTCCAGCTGATCCGCGGCGGCCGCGAACCGCGCTTGCAGGAGCGCAGCCTGCTCGCCGTGCTGCAGACGTTGGGTGAGCTGGGTCAGTTGCCCGTGAAAGCCGTTCTGGAACTGCGTGAGGCCTATCTCTTCCTGCGCGCCACCGAGCACGCGCTGCAGGCCCGCGACGACGCGCAGACGCAGGCCTTGCCCCAGCAGCCCGAGGAGCGCGAGCGCCTTGCTTTTGCGATGGGATTCGCCGATTGGGAGGCCTTCCACGCGGTGCTGGCCGGGCATCGGGCACGCGTCTCTGCGCAGTTCGCGGCCGTGGTGAGCGAGCCTGCGGCCGAGAGCGCGGCGGCAGAAGCGGGTGGCCCGTGGCAGGCGCTCTGGCGCATGGAGCAGTCGTCAGAAGATCTTGAGAAAGCGCTGGCAACAGCGGGATTCGAAGATCCTGCGGGTACGCGCCGGCGTCTGGCCGAACTCCATGATGGCAACCGAGTGCGCGCGCTGCAGGCAGCAGGGCGCGAGCGGCTCGATCGTTTCATGCCGCTCTTTCTGGCGGCAGCCGCACGCAGCCAGAAGCCCTCGCTTCTTTTGTTGCGCGCCATGCCGCTGGTCGAGGCCGTGCTGCGCCGCAGCGCCTATCTGGTGCTGCTCACCGAGAACCCCGCCGCGCTCGCGCAGGTGGTGACGCTCTGCACGGCAAGCCCGTGGATCGCGCAGGAACTTGCCAACCACCCGGTGCTGCTCGATGAGCTGATCGACCCGCGCAGCCTGCAGGTGCTGCCCCAGCGCGAACGCTTGGCGGCCGAACTGCGCGAGCACATGCTGCGCGTGCCGCAGGACGACCTCGAGGCGCAAATGGAGGCCCTGCGCTATTTCAAGCTCGCCCACGGGCTGCGCTGCGCGGCCTCGGAGGTGACGGGCGCGCTCCCGCTGATGAAGGTGAGCGACTACCTGAGCTTCCTCGCCGAGGCGATCCTCGGGCACGTGCTGCGTTTCTGCTGGCAGGATCTGCTTGCCAAACACGGCACACCGCAGAAACGCGAGGGCGAGCCCTGCGATCCGGATTTCGTGATCGTGGCCTACGGCAAGTTGGGTGGCATCGAGCTCGGTCATGGCTCGGATCTCGATCTCGTGTTCCTGCACGACGCTGCCACCGACCTCTGCACCGACGGCCCGCGCCCGCTCGAGAACACGCTGTTCTTCACGCGGCTGGGGCAGCGGATCATCCATGTGCTCTCGACCTTCACGGGGCTGGGGCCGCTCTACGAGGTGGACATGCGGTTGCGGCCTTCGGGCGCGAAGGGGCTGCTGGTCTCGAGCTTCACGGCCTTCGAGGACTATCAGGCGCGCGAGGCATGGACCTGGGAGCACCAGGCGCTGGTGCGGGCGCGTCCGGTGGCCGGTTGCCCGCGGCTCGGTGCGCGCTTCGAGGCCTTGCGCCGCGCGGTGCTGGCGCGTCCGCGTGATCCGGAGAAACTCCGCGCGGATGTATCGGACATGCGCACGAAAATGCGCATGCACCTGCTGAAGCCCGATACGGCCGCCCCCGACAGCCCGCGTTTCCATCTGAAGCAGAGCCCCGGCGGGATCGTCGATATCGAGTTTCTGGTGCAGTACGCGGCGCTGGCCTGGAGCGGCGAGCACCCGGAGGTCTCGGTGTACACCGACAACATCCGCATCCTCGAGGCGCTGGGCGCCTGCGGTCTGCTCTCGCAGGCGGATGCAGAGATCCTGACCGCGGCCTACAAGGCCTACCGCACCGAAACCCATCGTCTCGCGCTGCTGCGCGAGGACGAAGTGGTGGACGCGGCCCGGTTCCGGGAGGCGCGCACCGCCGTGCTGGGGCTCTGGGGCCGCCTGCTGGGCCGGTGATAGACTTGGCCGGTCACTGCCTGGCACCCCGCCCGGCACCCGGCGTCGGACCCTTACCATGAAAGACATCACCATTCGCCTGCGCCTCATCCTGCTGGTGGCGTTCCTCGGCATCGCGCTGCTTTTCATCTGCGCTCAGGCTTTGCGCAACATGTCGGCCGCGGTGCAAGGCCTCGAGACGGTGTACCTCGATCGGGTGGTGCCGCTTAAAGACCTCAAGGCCATCGCCGATGCCTACGCCGTCAGCATCGTCGATCTCTCGCACAAGACGCGTAACGGCAACGTGCCCTGGGAAGAGGCGCAAACGCGGGTCGCTGCTGCGCGTACGGATATCGACAAGCTCTGGCGTGCCTACCTCGCCACCTATCTCGTACCGAAGGAAGTCCAGACCGTCGCGCAGTTGAAGCCCTTGATGGCCACGGCAGACCAGCGCATCGACGAACTCGAGCGCATCCTCCGCAGCAAGGATCAGGCGGCGCTCGACAGCTTCACCATCAACGAACTCTATCCGGCCATCGATCCGGTCTCCGACGGGTTCAGCGCGCTGGTGAACATCCAGACCGAGGTGGCGAAGGAAGTCTTCGACGATGCGCACGTCCGCTACAAGAACTCGCGCAACCTGTTCATCCTGAGCATCGTGCTGGTGCTCGGTGGCGCCGGGTTGTTCGCGTGGCGTCTGGTGCGGGGCATCACGGTGCCGCTTGCGCGCGCCACGGCGCATTGCGCCGCGATTGCCGAGGGCGATCTCACGCAGGAGGTCGTGGTCGACCGCCACGACGAGGTCGGGCAACTGCTCGATTCGCTGGCGCTGATGAGCTCGCGCCTGCGCGACATCGTGGCCGAGGTGCGGGATCGCAGCGCCTCGATCAACACCGGCGCGCACGAGATCGCCGAGGGCAACCTGGATCTCTCGCAGCGCACCGAGGAGCAGGCGGCCAGCCTCGAGCAGACGGCGTCCAGCATGGACCAGATGACCTCCACCGTGCAGCAGAACGCCGAGAACGCCGCCCGCTGCAACCAACTCGCGAACGATGCGCGCCAGCAGGCAGAGAAGGGCGGCTCGGTGGTCTCGGGTGCCGTCACCGCGATGGCAGAGATCAACGATTCCAGCATGAAGATCGCGCAGATCATCAGCGTGGTCGACGAGATCGCTTTCCAGACCAACCTGCTCGCGCTGAACGCAGCCGTCGAGGCCGCGCGAGCCGGCGAGCAGGGCCGTGGTTTTGCCGTGGTGGCCACCGAGGTGCGCAACCTCGCACAGCGTTCCGCGCAGGCCGCCAAGGAGATCAAGACTCTCATCAACGACTCGGTCGAGAAGGTCACCGCAGGGTCCAAGCTGGTGAACGAATCCGGTGCGGTGCTGGGCCGTATCGTCGAGGCGATCAAGCGGGTGACGCTGGTGGTCTCCGAGATCGCCTCGGCGAGCCGCGAGCAGAGCGACGGCATCCGGCAGGTGAACCTCGCCATCAACCAGATGGACCAGATCACGCAGCAGAATGCGGCCCTCGTGGAAGAAGCGGCCTCGGCCGCCAAATCCCTCGAGGATCAGGCCGAAGCCATGAAGGGAAAGGTCTCGTTCTTCCGCACGGGCATCGAAGAAGCCTCCGGCTCTTTCCTGCCCCGCCGCTCGCCGCCGGCCATGGTTGCCGCCCGAGCGCCGGAGCATGACTTCGACACCGAAGAGTTCTGAGCCTGTGGGAGTGCCTTGAGCCTGTGGGAGTGCCTTGAGCCTGTGGGAGATTCTATGTTGCGAGGCAACCCCCAGAGCGCATTTCGGGCTGATAGTCACACTCG
>CAIXOY010000009.1 GCA_903921135.1 uncultured Gammaproteobacteria bacterium | reverse complement strand
TCGGACGAGGTTGATCGCAATCTGTATCTGGCTGCCCGGAACCTGCCCGCCGTTGATGTTCGTGACGTTGCAGGTGTTGACCCGGTGAGCCTCGTGTCGTTCGACAAGGTGGTTGTGACCGTGCCCGCGCTGCGGAAGTTCGAGGAGATGCTGGGATGAACCAGGAGCGCATTTTCAGCGTGTTGCTCGCGCCGCACGTGTCCGAAAAAACGGCTCGTGCCGGTGAGCTTTCCAACCAGTACGCGTTTCGCGTGGCGAGTGATGCCACCAAGCCCGAAATCCGGAAGGCTGTGGAGCATTTGTTCAAGGTCAAGGTCGCTGACGTTCGTGTACTGAACGTCAAAGGCAAGCGAAAGATGAACCGTTTCGGTGTCGCTCAGCGCTCTGACTGGAAGAAGGCGTATGTGCGCCTCGAAGCCGGTCAAGAGATCGATCTGACGGTCACGGAATAGGGCGGGAGCAGCGCACATGGCAGTCGTAAAGAAAAAACCGACATCGCCTGGCAGGCGATTCGTTGTGCAGGTGGTCAATCATGACCTGCACAAAGGCGCACCCCACGCGCCGCTTCTGGAGAAGCAGGGCAAGAGTGGCGGAAGAAACAACTCTGGTCGGATCACCACCCGTCATCAAGGCGGTGGGCATCGGCAGCATTACCGGGTGATCGACTTCAAGCGAAACAAAGACGGCATCCCTGCTGTCGTGGAGCGGCTTGAGTACGACCCGAACCGTACGGCCCATATCGCGCTGTTGCTTTATAAGGATGGCGAGCGCCGGTATGTGATCGCTCCGCGGAACGTCAAAGCGGGGGACGAGGTCGTTTCGGGCGAGGCTGCTCCGATCAAAGAAGGTAATACCCTTCCGCTGCGCAACATCCCGCTTGGTGCGATGGTGCATTGCGTCGAAATGAAGCCCGGCAAGGGCGCTCAACTTGCGCGTAGCGCAGGAGCTTCGGTGCAACTCGTCGCCCGGGAAGGTCAGTACGCCACGATTCGTCTGCGCTCAGGTGAGATGCGCAAGGTTGCTGTCGATTGCCGCGCCACCATTGGCGAAGTGTCGAATCCGGAGAATAACCTTCGCTCGCTGGGCAAGGCTGGTGCCAAACGCTGGCGCGGTGTCCGTCCCACTGTCCGCGGTGTGGCAATGAACCCTGTCGACCACCCGCACGGTGGTGGTGAGGGCAGAACCAGCGGTGGTCGCCACCCGGTCAGCCCCTGGGGGACCCCGACAAAAGGCTACAAGACTCGCGGCAACAAGCGCACCGATTCCATGATCGTGCGCCGTCGCGGCAAGAAATGACGCGGCCCGCTAGCCGCAACAGAGCAAGAGGATTCAGTCCGTGCCACGTTCGCTGAAAAAGGGTCCGTTCATCGACCTGCACTTGATCAAGAAGGTCGAGGTAGCTGCCGCCAAAGGCGACAAGCGTCCGATCAAGACTTGGTCGCGTCGTTCGATGGTGTCTCCCGACATGCTCGGGTTGACCATAGCAGTACACAACGGGAAGCAGCACATCCCCGTGTACGTCAGCGAAGAGATGGTCGGGCACAAGCTCGGCGAGTTCGCCGCCACGCGCACCTACAAAGGTCACGTTGGCGACAAGAAAGTTGCCAAGAAGTAAGCGCGGCAGGGGTTGAATGATGGAAACAATGGCAAAACTGATGGGCGCGCGGATCTCCGCGCAGAAAGCCCGCCTGGTCGCCGACCAGATCCGCGGCAAGCCAGTCGAGGAAGCGCTGAATCTGTTGGCATTCAGCACCAAGAAAGCGGCTGGCTTGGTTCGCAAGGTGTTGAACTCCGCCATCGCCAATGCAGAGCACAATGAAGGCGCAGATGTTGACGAGCTCCGCGTGAGCCGTATCTGCGTCGATGAGGGCACGACGCTCAAGCGGATCATGCCAAGAGCAAAGGGGCGCGCTGACCGTATATCCAAGCGCACCTGCCACATCACGGTCATGGTTGCCGACAAGTAAAGGCACGACGGGAGTCACGATGGGTCAGAAAGTAAACCCCACTGGGATCCGGCTCGGGATCGTGCGCAAGCACAACTCGATCTGGTATGCCGACAGCAAGAACTACGCGAAGAATCTGATCACTGATCTTCAGGCGCGAGAGTACATCCAGAAGCGCTTGGCGAATGCATCGGTGAGTCGTGTGGTCATCGAGCGCTTGGCCCAGACGGCGAGGATTATTGTCCACACGGCGCGCCCGGGGATTGTGATCGGCAAGAAAGGCGAGGACGTTGATCGTCTTCGCAAAGACTTGACCCAGCGGATGGGAGTTCCCGTTCAGATCAACATCGAGGAAATACGGAAGCCCGACCTCGATGCAAAGCTTCTGGCGCAGGGAGTTGCCCAGCAGTTGGAGCGGCGCGTCATGTTCCGGCGCGCGATGAAGCGCGTTGTCCAGAATGCGATGCGAGCCGGCGCTGAAGGGGTGAAGGTGCAGGTCAGCGGTCGTCTGGGGGGCGCGGAAATCGCCCGTACGGAATGGTATCGCGAGGGCCGGGTTCCGCTGCACACCCTCCGGGCAGATATTGACTACGCGACCCATGAGGCAAACACCACCTACGGCGTCATCGGCGTGAAGGTGTGGGTGTTCAAGGGCGAGATCATTGGCAAGGGCGCCGACGCCCAGGTCGCGGTCAGGTAAAGACCGCGCGACTCACTGAGAGCTATCGACGATGCTGCAGCCGAAGCGCACTAAATTCCGCAAGCAGATGAAGGGCCGCAACCGCGGTCTCGCCCTCCGTGGCTCCAAAGTGAGCTTCGGTGAGTACGGCCTGAAGACCACGGATCGGGGGCGTCTCACGGCGCGCCAGATCGAGGCGGCCCGGCGTGCCCTGACCCGTCACATCAAGCGTGGCGGAAAGATCTGGATTCGGGTTTTCCCGGACAAGCCGATCTCCAAGAAGCCGTTGGAGGTCCGTATGGGTGCCGGTAAAGGCAGCGTGGAGTATTGGGTAGCCCAGATCCAGCCTGGCAAGGTGCTTTATGAGGTTGAGGGCGTTTCCGAAGAACTCGCCCGCGAAGCGCTGGCACTGGCAGCTGCGAAACTGCCTATCCCGACGGTATTCGTGAAGAGGACGGTGATGTGATGGACATC
>CAIXOY010000008.1 GCA_903921135.1 uncultured Gammaproteobacteria bacterium | reverse complement strand
GCGGGAAACGCCACTCGCCTTCAACTCGCCGGGTCGCATTGCGTCCATCGATGTGCGCGAGGGCGATCAGGTGGCGGCCGGGCAATTGCTCGCGCGTCTCGACACCACGGCACTGCGGGCGAACCAGGCCTCTGCCGCCGCCGAAGTGGTACGGGCGCAGGCTGAACTCAAGCGCACCGAGGATCTGTTCGCCAAAGGCTGGGTGGCGGCCTCGAGCCTCGAGCAGGCGCGAGCGACGGCGGTGGCTGCGCAGGCGCGGGAGCGAGCGGCCGGTTTTGATGTCAGCCTCGCGGTGCTGCACGCGCCGGCGGCCGGTGTGGTGCTGGCGCGGCCTGGTGAGCCGGGGCAGATCGTTGCACCCGGCCAGCCCGTGCTGACCATTGGCGAGATGAACGAAGGTTTTGTGTTGCGCCTGCCGTTGGCAGACCGTGATACGGCGCGGGTGCGGCAGGGCCAGGCGGCCACGGTGCGCATACCTGCGCTGGGGCCGGACGCGCTGGCCGCCACGGTGAGTGAAGTCGGCGCGCGCGGCGATGATGGCACCGGCACCTTCCGCGTGGAGCTGAAGCTGCCGCCCGACAGCCGTCTCGCGTCGGGCCAGATCGGCACCGCCCGCCTGGTGCTGGGGCCGGCGGAACCGGGGTCACCGATCAGCGTGCCAGCAACGGCCGTGTTCTCCGCACGGGCCGATGAGGGATTCGTCTACGTGCTGGACCCGCAGACGCGGCGGGTGCAGCAGCGGCAGGTGATGCTGGGCGATGTCGATGCAGCCGGCGTGGCGGTGACAAGCGGGCTGCAGCCCGGTGAGCAGGTGGTGACCACCGGGGTTGACCGGCTGCGCGATGGCCAAGTGGTGGAACTGGCCGGACAGGGGCCCCGGTGAACGCCATCATCCGCGCTGCGATCCAGCGCTGGCAGATCACACTGGTCGTGTTCCTGGCGCTGACGGCGCTGGGGCTCTCTGCTTTTTTGACCATTCCGCGATCGGTCGATCCGCATTTCCCGTCGCCGTTCATCCTGATCATCGCCACGGTACCCGGCGCCGAGCCGGCCGACATGGAATCGACCATCGCCAAGCCGATCGAGGACGTGGTGCAGGGGCTGGACGGGATCGTGAAGGTGCAGTCGCGCTCCACCGATTCCACCGCCGTGATCACCGCCGAATTCAGCTGGGATGGTGATGCCGAAAAAAGTTATGACGAGGTGGTGCGCGAGGTGAACGCCATCCGCTCCACCCTGCCATCGGCGCTGACCAGGCTGGAATTCCAGAAAACCCGCACCACCGAAGCCGCCGTGCTGCAATTCGCGCTGGTATCGGAAACGGCGAGTTACCGCCGGCTGGAGAAGATCGCCAAAGATCTCCGCGAGCGGCTGAACCGTGTGCCGGGTGTGCGTGGGACGCGGGTGTGGGGCCTGCCTCAGCCGGAGATGCGTGTGGCGCTGGATGCCGGACGGCTGGCGCAGCTCGGTATTCCGGTCACTGCCGTCACGGATGCGCTGAAAGGCGGCGGCCAGGATCTGCCGCCCGGCGCCGTGCAATCGGGAGATGCGCGTCTGAACGTGCAGGCCGGTGGTGCCTACAAGAGCATCGATGAGGTGAAAGACGAGCCGGTGCGCGCCCAGGATGGCCGCATCGTGCGGGTGAAGGACGTGGCGGAGGTGGGCTGGGCCTACGAGGAGCAGCCGCATTTTGCCCGCTACAACGGCAAGCGCGCGGTGTGGGTGACCCTGACCCAGAAGGACGGATTGAATGTGCTCGACATCCGCGATGCCGCAGTGAAGGCGGCTGATGTCTATCGCCCGCTGCTGCCGCCTGATGTGCAGCTGATCGTCGGCTTTGACCAGAGCGACGATATCACCCGCAAGCTGAACCAATTGGGCTGGGATTTCGCCATTGCGCTGGGCCTGGTGCTGATCACGCTGCTGCCGCTGGGCTTGCGGGCCAGCATTGTGGTGATGGTCTCGGTGCCGCTCAGCCTGGCGATGGGCGTGGCGGTGCTCGGCTGGAGCGGTTTCACGCTGAACCAGCTGGCGATTTCGGGTTTCATCATCGCGCTCGGCCTGCTCGTGGATGACAGCATCGTGGTGACGGAGAACACTGCCCGCCATCTGCGCATGGGCAAAAGCCGGCAACAGGCGGCGATCGACGGCACCAGCCAGATTGCGGTGGCGGTGATCGGTTGCACCTTCGTGCTGCTGTTTGCCTTCTTGCCGCTCACGATGCTGCCCGAAGGCGCCGGCAAGTTCACCCGCAGCCTGCCAGTGGCGGTGCTCGGCACAGTGGCGGCGTCGCTGCTCGTGTCGCTCACCATCGTGCCCTTCCTCGCCAGCCGCATCCTGCCGCACGAGGAAAGCGAGCACGGCAATGCCTTCCTGCAAGCGGTCAATCGCGGCATTCACCGTTTTTACCAACCGCTACTGCACTGGGGCCTGACGCACCCGTGGCGGGCGATGGGCGTTTCGACGCTGCTGATCTTCTCCGGTCTTGGCTTGGTGCCGCTGATCGGCTCCAGCCTGTTTCCACCGGCGGAAACCCCCTATTTCCTCGTGCAGGTGACAACCAGTGAGGGCAGCGCCATTCCCGCGACGACCCGCGCTGTCGACGTGGTGGAAAACGCCCTGAAAGATGAGGGCGACGTGCAGGCGGTGATGAGCAACATCGGCCGCGGCAACCCGCAGATCTTCTACAACCAGCGCAACTTTGATCAGCGCAGCAACATCGGCGAAGTGCTGGTGACGCTCAAGCGCTGGGACAAGACAGCCGGCCCGGCACTCGTCGAGCGGCTGCGCGCCAAGCTCGCCGCGGCACCCGATGCGCAATATGTCGTCAAGGTCTTCCAGAACGGCCCGCCCATCGATGCCCCGATCCAGATGCGGATCGTCGGCCCCGAACTCGATGTCCTGAAGCGTCTGGCCGCCGAAGTGGAGGCGGTGATGCGCGAAGTGCCGGGCACACGCGACATCAAGAATCCCGTGGCGGTGGACCAGCCGCGACTCAATCTCGGGCTGGACAGCGACAAGGCAGCCCTGCTGGGGGTGGCGCCGGGCGCACCGCGGCGAACGCTGCGGCTGGCGCTGACAGGCGAGACTGCCGGACGTTTCCGCGATGTCGAAGGCGACAGCTACAACGTGGTCGTTCGCTTGCCGCTTGCCGAACGCCACAGCGTGACCGTGCTCGACGATATCTACCTGCCCGGCAGCAGCGGTGCCGTGCCGCTGCGCCAGATCGCCACGCCCTATCTCGATTCCGCGCCACCGCGCATCAACCGTGAACGCCAGAGTCGCGTCGTCTATGTCGATGCCCAGGTGGCCGAGGGTTTTCTCACCGCCAAGGTGAACGCTGCGGTAGTGAAGGCGGTTCAGCAACAGGTGAAGATGCCCGAGGGCTATCGCTTCGATATCGGCGGCGAGGCGGAAACGGCGGCGAAGAGCTTTGGTGGCCTCGGCCCGATCATCGCGCTCGCCGTGTTCGGCATATTGGCCGTGCTGGTGATCGAGTTCGGCCGTTTCCGCGAGACGCTGGTGGTGGCCGGCGTCATCCCGCTCGGCCTTGTGGGGGGCTTGGTGGCCTTGTTCGTCACCGGCAATTCGCTGAGCTACACCGCTGTCATCGGCTTCGTCGCGCTGATCGGGATCGAGATCAAGAACAGCCTGCTGCTCGTCGACTTCACCACCCAGCTGCGCGAAGCCGGCCGGCCGCTGCTCGACGCCATCGAGGAAGCCGGCGAGGTGCGTTTCCTGCCTGTGCTGCTGACCAGCGTGACGGCGATCGGCGGTCTCCTGCCGCTCGCCCTCTCGAGTTCCGGTCTTTATGGCCCCCTTGCCTGGGTGATCATTGGTGGGCTGATCTCGTCCACGATCTTGTCCCGCGTGGTCACGCCAGTGATGTATCTGCTCATTGTGCGCGGCGCGCCGGATGGCAGCGTCAGCTCGGAGTGACCGTTGCGACGTCGCCCGTCGGCGCGCGGCGTCGCTGCGGGCTCAGGTCATCAACGCCTTCCCCGCGATGAACGCAAAGCTCAACGCCGGCCCGATCGTCCCGCCACCACCACCGTAGAGCGCGCCGGGCCCACCCACGCCCGAGGTGTTGCCGCTCGCGTAGAGGCCCGTGATCGGCTCGCCCCACACGTCCAGCACCT
>CAIXOY010000007.1 GCA_903921135.1 uncultured Gammaproteobacteria bacterium | reverse complement strand
TTGGCGTCTTCCACCACCGTGCGGTTGCCGACGGCGTCGTAGGTGTAGCGCGTCACAGCGCCCAGCGCATCCGTCATAGCGGTGACGCGGTTCAGCGCGTCGTAGCTCATGCCCATGGTGCGGTCGAGGGCGGCGTTGGCCACCGGTACCGGCCTGGTCGCCGGGTCGACGGGCATCGTCAGCACCGTGCCGTATTGGGTCGTGCCAGTGAGGTTCCCGTTGGCGTCGTAGATGTAGGAGCTGGCGTAGCCGAGCGCATCTACCGAGAGCGTCAGGCGGTCGTTCGCGTCGTAGTACGCCGTGCTCTTGTTGCCGTTGGCGTCTTCCACCACCGTGCGGTTGCCGACGGCGTCGTAGGTGTAGCGCGTCACAGCGCCCAGCGCATCCGTCGTCGCCGTGACGCGGTTCAGCGCGTCGTAGCTCATGCTCATGGTGCGGTCGAGCGCGGCGTTGGCAACCGGTACCAGCCTTGTCGCCGGATCGACGGGCATCGTCAGTGCCGTGCCGTATTGGGTCGTGCCAGTGAGGTTCCCGTTGGCGTCGTAAACGTAGGCGGTGGCGTAGCCGAGCGCATCCACCGAGAGCGACAGGCGGTCGTTTTTGTCGTAGTACGCCGTGCTCTTGTTGCCGTTGGCGTCTTCCACCACCGTGCGGTTGCCGTTGGCGTCGTAGCTGTAGGTGGTTACAAAGCCCAGCGCATCGGTCATCACCGTGACGCGGTTCAGCGCGTCGTAGCTCATCACCATCGTGCGGTCGAGCGCGGCGTTGGCCACCGGTACCGGCCTGGTCGCCGGGCTGACGGGCATCGTCAGCGCCGTGCCGTATTGCGTTGTTGCCGTGATGTTCGCGTTCGCGTCGTAGACGTACGCCGTGGCGTAGCCCAGCGCGTCTACCGTCAGGGACAATTCGTTGTTGGAGTTGTAGTACGCGGTGGTCTTGCCGCCCTTGGCGTCTTCCACCACCGTGCGGTTGCCGTTGGCGTCGTAGCTGTAGCGGGTGATCCCGCCCAGCGGGTCGGTGATAGTGATGACGCGGTTGTTGGCGTCGTAGCCGTAGGTGGTGGCGTTGCCGTTCTCATCGGTGGCCCGTGTGAGCTTGTTGTTCGCGTCGTAGACGTAAGCCTTGATGCCGCCTGCCGCGTCCGTCTCCCGCGTGACGTTGCCGTTCGCGTCGTAGCTGAAGCGCTGCACGCGGGTCTCGCCAGGACGGTTCGCCGCACGCGTGATCGTGGTGGTGGCACCGAAGGCGTCATAGCCGTAGGTGGTCTGCACACCGAGCGCATCGGTCTCGGTGATCACCTGGTTGGCGCGGTCGTAGGCGTAGCGCGTGATGTTGCCCTTCTCGTCCTTCACCGACAGCACATTGCCCGTGGCGTCATAGGTGCTGCGCACGGTGCCGCCGAGGGCATCCGTCACCAGCACCGCGCGGTTCAGCGCGTCGAAGGCCGTGGTGGTGGTGTTGCCGCGCGCGTCCGTCACCGAGGTTTCGTTGTAAACGCGGTCGAAGCCGGCGGTGGTGCGCTGCCCGAGCGCGTCTTCTACCGCCCGCAGGTTGTTCTCGGCGTCGTAGGTGTAGGTGGTGGTCTCCGCACCCAGCGAGCCTGCGCCGGTGGCGCCCGCAGCGGTGGTCACGGTGATGGTGTTGCCCAGCGCGTCGTAACCGAAAACCGTCTTGCGCCCCTCGCCATCGGTCATCGTCGTCATCCGGTTGCCCGGATCGAACTCCATGCGCGTGCGCGTGCCGCGCGCATCGACCATCGCGATGCGGTTGCCCACGCCGTCGTACTCGAAGCGTGTCTCGAAGCTGAGCGGATCACGCAGCTTCACCACGCGATCGAGTGCGTCGTAGGTGAACGTGGTGCTGTTCAGACGCGCATCTGTCTCGCGGATGCGGTTGCCCACGGCGTCGTAGGCGTAGCTCCTGCGGTTTCCGCGTGCATCCACGGCGGCGGTGAGCAGATTGTTCAGGTCGTACTCGTAGCCGGTGGTGCGCGCATTCGCTGTACCAGCGGCCTCCGTGAGGCTCTTCACATTGCCGAAGGTGTCGTAGACAGTCTTGGTGACTGTGCTGGCGCTGCCGCTGCCGCGCGGGTCGCTGCGCGTTGCCACGCGGTCCATCTTGTCGTAGCTGTAGGTGGTGACGCGGCCGAGTTCGTCGGTTTCCGTGAGCAGATTGCCGTTGCCGTCGTAGCGGTACTGGCGCGTACCGGAGACGGCGGTCTCGAGCACCAGTTGCCCGGTGCCTGTATCGAGACGGTACTGCTGCGTGCCGCCCATCGCGTCGGTGCTGCGCACCAGACGGTCGAGGTTGTCGTAGGCAAACGATGTGTTGCGGCCGAGGTGGTCGACCTCGGTCTTCAGGTTGCCCACCTTGTCGTAGGTGTAGCGGTGGGTGAAGGCCGCGAGCAGTGCGGTTTTCTCGGCTGGCGTGAGCTCGGCAACGCGTTTGCCGCGCGTCGTTGCGCCCTCGGTAACCGTGTAGCCCAGTTCCTTGCGCAGGCTCTGGTACACCGCGCCATCGCTTGCCACGAGTGCGTTGCCCACACCGTCGGTCTCGGCGAGCAGCTGATCGAACTCGTCGTAGACATAGCTGCTGACGGAGGCCGCCTCCGTGGCACCCGGGCCCCGGATCTCCACGCGGGTGGTGTTGTCGTTGCCGTCGTAGGCAAACGTGGTGACGATGCCGTTGGCATCGGTCAGGCTCGAGACACGGTCCACTGCATCGAAGGCATAGAGCGTGCGCTTGCCGTTCTGGTCGATCGTCTCGATCTCGTTGCCGTTGCCGTCGAAGCGGTGCTCGACGGTGTAACTCACCGTGCGCTGCAGCCCGGTGGCCGGGTCGATGACCGCAGCGCCCGTAACCGCATCGAACACGCCCACCGCCGCAGACACCTCAAAGCGCAGACGGTTGTTCCGGTCGTACTGCATCCGCGAGATGCGGCCCGCAGCGTCCGTCATCTGCACCATATTGCCGGGGGCGTCATAGGCGTAGGCGGTGAGGTTGCCTTTGGCGTCCGTGACGCCGATCAGCTGGTTCTCGGCGTCGTAGGCATAGGTCGTCGTCTGGCGCTTCGAGACCTCGAGCTGCAGACCGGCAACCACCGACAACAGGTTCTGGTTCTTGTCGTAGCTGTACTGCGTGATCTGGCCGTCGGCCACCGTCTGCAGGCGCAGCAGCCCGTTGCGGTTGTACTGGTAACTGGTGGCGTTGCCCCGCGCATCGGTCTCGGTGATCAGGTTGCCTTCGAAGTCATAGGCCAGCGTGCGCGTGTACTGCACCGCCGCTGTTGCGGGATTCCCGTCGTCATCCACCGCCGCGCTCGTGATCCCCACGAGCTCGCGCCGCACGTTGTAGGTGTAGGTCGTCTTGCGGCCCTCGGCATCCGTCACGCTGGTGCGGTTGCCGATGTCGTCATAGCCCACCGTGGTGGTGCGCGTGCGCGCGGCGTTGCCGTCCAGCGCCGCATCGATGGTCGAGATCAACCGGTTGTTGCGATCGAAGACCTGCGTGACCGTGTGGCCGTTCCAGTCCGTGGTGAGCCCGATCCGGTTGCCCACCGCGTCGTAGGCGAAAAGCGTCTTGCGCCCGGAGGCGTCCTGCAGCTGTACCAGGCGGTTGTCGGCATCGTAGGTATACCGCGACAGGTTGCCGCGGGCGTCCGTGCTCGTGAGCATGTTGCCGAAGTGGTCATACGTGGCGGAATTGCTGAACCCCTCGGCATCGATCGTCCGGGTGTTGTTGCCGAACGCATCGTAGAGGTAGCTCGTGAGCTGCTTCTTGTCGGCCGCCACATCAGCGGGCTCTTTGGCGCCGTCGGCCCGGTCGAGATAGACCACCCGGGCCGTCAGGTTGCCGAAGCTGTCGTAGGTGAAGCGCGTGACATCACCGCCCGGATCGACCTGCTTGATCAGGTTCTGCTTGGCGTCATAGCTGAACGCGGTGACACCGCCGTTCGGCAAGGTGATCGTGGCGATCTTGTTGAAAGACGTGTAGCTGTAGGTGGTGGTGTTGCCGAGGTTGTCGGTGCTCGTGAGCAGGTTGCCCCGCGTGTCGTAGGTGTAGCGCGTGGTGAACAGCGCCCTGAGCGCCGTCTTGTCGGCATCCGTGAGATCGGCAACCAGCTTGCCCAAGCCCGTCGTGCTGTCGACGTAGCCAAGCTCCGCCCGCAGCCGCCGGTAATAGACGGTGTCGCGGTTTGCCACCGCGAAGCCATTGCGATCCGTCACCGAGAGCAGGTTGCCAGCCGCATCGTAGGCGTAGGACGTTGCCGTGCTCGCCTGACCGGTCACCTGCGTGATCGCGCCGTCTGCACGGTAGGTGAAGCGCATCTTGTTGCCGAGCGCATCTGTCACGGTCGTCGTGCCCTGCCCCGTGCGAACGCCGCTGCTGCTCAGCACAAAGGCGTAGCTGAACAGAGTGGTTTTGCCCTCGGCATCGGTGATCTTCGTCAGCACGCGCGCGCCCGCCGGCGGCACGCCCGTGCCGGTCAGTGTCAGGTACTCGAAACTGATCACGCGCGCGGCATAACGCTGCGCCACTGCACCGACCGTCTGCGCCGCCGGCAGTTCGATGCGCTGCAGGTACCCGTCGGCGTCATAGAAGTAGCGGGTGACATGCCCCATGCGGTCTGTCACCGAGGCCAGACGACCATTGGCGAAGGTGTAACTGACCAGCACAACGCCGGTCTCGTCCGTCACACTGACCAGACGGCCACTCGTGTTGTAGGCATAACCCAGCACATGGCCCTGGTCATCTGCCACCTGCGAGAGTCGCCCGCTGCTGTCATAGCTGTAGGCCTGGAACACCCCGTTGGTGTCTTCCACCCGCGTCAAGCGCCCCTGGGGGCCGAAGCTGAGCGTCGTCTGGTCGTCGCGCACCACCTTGTAGCCCACGGTGGCGCCCGCGCTGTTACGCAGCACCTCGAGGGTTTGATACGGGCCCGCCCCGTCGGTGGAGACGTACTTGCCCGTCGCCGCGTCCAGCACGTACTCATAGACCGAGTTGTCGCCGTAGCGCACCTGGTAGCGCGCACTCGTACCCGTGCCCACCGCCGCGACCGTCACGTTCGTCGAATTGCGCCAGCGCGCATCGTTGAAGGCGCCGCCCGTGGTGCTGATGCCACGCGAGTTGTAGGTGCGCACCAGCGAGTAGTCCTCGCCAAGGCTCGGCAGGTAGACATCCTGATGCGCGTAGAGCAGGTTGCCGCTCGCCACGTTGACGAACATCTGATCGCCGTTGTCCGTGCTTGCCGTGCTGGTCTCGTCGTTGCGGCCAAGGACCGCATACGAACTGTCGAGCAGACCGGTGGGCGCGCCGCCGATGAGAATGGTCATAGAGAGCCCTCAGGAAACCTTTAACCCGATACGTAAACTAACGTATTGACCACCCCGTGCCTTTTCCCCTTGGGGCAAGCCCGGAAGAAAAGTTGCCAGCGGGGCTGCGGAGGTTGGGCAGTACGCCCAATGCCGGACTCAAGGCAGCCAGACAACGCGATGAAGGGGTCCGCGAGAACGGCCAGAGTGGTGCAGGAGGTGGGGTAGAGACAAACACCAGAAACGAAAAAGCCGCTGGATCCAGCGGCTTATCGTCCACCTATTGGTGGAGAGGGTGGGATTCGAACCCACGGTAGGCTTTCACCTACGCTTGATTTCGAGTCAAGTCGATTCAACCGCTCTCGCACCTCTCCGTAACCTTGTGGGTCGCGCGCATGGCGCGCTCCTACGTCAAACCTTGCGGGTCGCGCGCATGGCGCGCTCCTACGTCAAACCTTGTGGGTCGCGCGCATGGCGCGCTCCTACCAAAACACAATCAATCGAAATTCAGGCCAAGCCTGCGGCCCACGAGTTCGTAGGACTCCACCACGTTGCCGAGGCTTTGGCGGAAGCGGTCCTTGTCGAGCTTTTCGCGGGTTTCGGCGTCCCAGATGCGGCAACCGTCCGGGGTGAACTCATCACCGAGGAGGACGTGGCCGTCGCAGTTCCCGAATTCAAGTTTGTAGTCTACCAGCAGCATCCCGTGGTCCAGGAAGAGCTTTTTCAGGACATCGTTCACTTTGAACGTGAGCTCCCGTGCGGTAGCCACGTCCTCGAGGCTCGCCCACTTGAAGGCCGCGATATGGGACTCGTTGATCATCGGGTCGCCAAGGGCGTCGTTCTTGTAGAAGAGCTCGAAGGTCTGGGGCTCAAGCACTGTGCCCTCGGCAATACCCAGGCGGCGGCAGATGCTGCCTGCGGCGATGTTCCGCACCACGCACTCGACGGGGATCATGGTCATGCGGCGCACCAGAGAGTCGCGGTCATCGATGCGCTTCACGAAGTGCGTCGGGATACCCGCGGCGGCGAGCGTCTCCATGATGAAGGCGTTGAAGATGTTGTTCACCCGGCCCTTGCGCTCGAGCTGCTCGACCTTCTTGCCGTCGAAGGCGGAGGTGTCGTCGCGGAAGTGCATGACGACACAGCCCGGATCGTCCGTGGCGTACATCGATTTTGCCTTGCCCTTCACCAGCAGTTCGCGCTTTTCCATGGTTCTGTCCGGGGATGAGAAAGGGTTCAGTGCCGTCAGAGGATATCCAGCCACCCGAAACCGGATGCCTGATCCGCCACCTGCAAGCCGCGCTCGTGACCGAGCACTGCAGACAGCGCCTCGCGTGCCTTGAAAGGGGAGTTATTTTGTTCGCTCAGGTGCGCCGCGACAAGATGCTGCAGGGCACTGATTTCGGCGCCGGCCAGCAGTTCCGCGGCCTGCGCATTGCTCAGGTGTCCGTGGTTGCCGCCGACGCGCCGCTTGAGCGGGTACGGGTAGGGGCCATCTGCAAGCATGCGCTCGTCGTGGTTGCACTCGAGCACGAGCGCGTCGCAGGCTGAAAACTGTTCACGCACCAGCTTCGAGACGTGCCCCAGGTCTGTCAGCACGCCAAGCCTGCGCCCCTTGTGAGCGAACACGAACTGGCAGGGCTCGCGCGCATCGTGCGGCACTGTGACGGGCATCACCTCGATGTCAGCAACAGACACGGGCCGCTCGGATTCGAGCACGGTGAAACCGGTGGGGTCGAGCCGGGCTGCCTTTGCCGTGCCCGCGGTGGCGAACACCGGAATGCCGAAACGCCGGGCTACAGCCGCCACCCCACCCACATGATCCGAGTGCTCGTGCGTAACGACGATGGCGTTGATGTCACGCGGGTGCATGCCGCGGGTGGAGAGGCGCCGCTCGAGCTCGCGCGGGCCGAAGCCGCAATCGAGCATCAGGCAGGCATTGGCGCTGCGCACGAGCAGCGCGTTGCCCGCGCTGCCGCTTCCGAGGGAACAGAAATCCACGCGGGTGTCAGGCGAGGTGACCCTTGATCACGCCGAGCAGGAATTCGTTCTCTCCCTCCTCGAAGGGCGCGCCGTCTTCACGGCGTACTTCGATGGTGACGCCTTCCGGTGCTTCGCGCATCTGCAGACGATAGGCGCGACCGACCGCGGGGTTGTCTTCGTCTTCGTCGTCACTGCCCCACCAACTGAACATGCGCTTGAAGAATCCCTTGCCGGAAGACCTGGGCTTGTCGGCCTTCTCGACCTCCACTTCGCCCTCGCCCGCTTCAGCATCGTCTTTTTTCTCGGCAGGCTCGAACTTGACGTAGTAAATGCCCGCGCTGCGATCCAGATCCTGAACCGTGAACCCGCCCCGCGGGAGCGCCCGGCCGAGCGAGGCCCAGGCGCGCTCGAAGTTCAGACGCAGGTCGATCATCGGTGTGCCGTCGGCGCCGCGCACGATGTAGACCTTGTTCGCGGTGCTGATGCCCTGCGCGAGCAAGCTCACCGAACCCTGCTGGGTGGTGTCGGCCAGATAGCCCGCAAGTTCCTTCACCATCCACGTCTCGCGCTCGACGCTCGTCGATGCGTCTTTCCACTCGGGCGCCTTGGCTTCCTCACCGGGCAGATGGGTGTAGCCCATCTGGGTGATGTAGACCTCGGTGGTGTTGCGCTGCACACCCTGGTCCACGCGATAGCGGTACTTCTCGCGCCGGTCTGCGCTGCCCTTCAACTGCAGCCAGCCCGTTTCCATCACGCCGTTGGGAGCGTCTTCGCGGTCGATGCCGATCTGGTTCGAGATGAGAAAAGCGCGGACCCGCGGCCAGATCTCGCCCGGGGCGCCGTCCAGCAGGATCCACTGTTGCTCGCCGAGTTTCTGGATGCGCACGACGCCCTGCTCGGGATCGGCCAGCAGCGGCGCCGGGCGCGGCACCTCGAACTCCTTGCCAAGCAGCGCATCGGTGCGCTCGACTGGGATGGGGTAAAGCGGCTCCACGGCCTGCGGGGCCTTGCCCTCGGGGGCTTTCATCGGCGGGATCGTGCGGGCCTTGCGGTAATCGTCGCCCCGGTCGCGGAAATAGCCTTTGTCTCCCATCAGCCATCCGCAGCCCTGAAGGGAGACGGTGAGCAGGATCAGCAGCGGCAGCATCAAACGCATGATCTTCATTCCTTCAGGCCTCGCAAGGAGCGAGCAGTCCCAGATCGGCCAGCGCCCGACGCAGGCGCGGCTGGTGTGTGGCAGAGAGCGGCGTGAGCGGCAGCCGGATGCCGTGTTCCATCATGCCCATCTCGGCCAGGGCCCATTTTGCAGGAATGGGGTTGGATTCGAGGAACAGGACGCGGTGCAGTTCGGCAAGGTCGGCATCGAGCGCACGGGCAAGCGCGGCGTCTCCGGCGATCGCGGCGCGGCACAGTGCGGCGAAGCGGCCAGGCGCCACGTTCGCCGTGACCGAGATGGTGCCCTGCCCGCCCGCAAGCATGAACTCGGCCGCGGTCGCATCGTCGCCGGAATAGAGGGCAAAGCTCCGGGGGAGGTGCGCAATGAGCTCCCGGGCGCGATCGAGGTTTCCCGTCGCCTCCTTGAGCCCCGCGATGCCGGGCACCTTGGCCAGCCGGTACACCGTTTCGGGCAGGAGATCACAGGCAGTGCGAGACGGGACGTTGTAGAGGATCTGGGGAATGTCCACGGCCTCCGCGATGGCGCGGTAGTGGCGGTAGAGACCTTCCTGGGTCGGCTTGTTGTAGTAAGGGGTGACCAGAAGGCAGGCATCTGCCCCGAGTTCTCTGGCGGCCTCGCTGAGTTCGATGGCCTCACGGGTGGAGTTGGCGCCGGTACCGGCGATCACCGGGATGCGGCCTGCGGCACCGGTCACGGTGCGGCGCACGACCTCGCAGTGCTCATCCACATCGAGGGTGGAGGACTCGCCCGTCGTGCCGACCGACACGATGCCGGCAGTGCCTTCGGCCACGTGCCAGTCGATGAGACGCTGCAGGGATTCCCAATCGATGGAGCCCGATGGGTGCATCGGGGTCACGAGCGCGACCACACTGCCCGAGACCATCAGAACACTCCGGCGCGGAAAGGGGCGAAGGATACTTTCCGCACCCGGCAAGCTCAAGCGAACCGGGGATCCCGCATCAGTTGTAGCCGGGGACGGCGGCCTCGAAGAAATCCCCGACCGCGACGGTGAAGGCGGGTCTGTACAGGGGCTTGCCCATGCGCAGTTTTGGCTCGTCTCGCGGCACCTTGCGCCGCTCGGTGCGGGCAACGACCGGTGGCTTGCGCTCGCGGCTGCCGGTGATGAAGTTCTTCATGCCTACCTCCGATACCCCGCTCTGGCGGCAGGGACAGGCTGGGAAAGATAGGCATGACCATCAAGGCAGGCCGCAAGCGTGCCGAAAATTACCGGGAATGCTCCGCTCTCAGGCAAGGGCCTCGCGCAGATGGCGGCCTGCGAGGCTTTGGGCCGCACGCCCGTCCTCGAAGATCTCCGCCATGCTGACGAAGCCATGGATCATGCCGTCATAGCGCTTCAGGGTGGTGGGCACGCCCGCCGCCACGAGAGCCTGCGCGTAGTGTTCGCCCTCGTCGCGCAGCGGGTCGTACTCGGCCGTGATGACCAGCGCGGGCGCAAGCCCTGCGAGGCTGGGCGCACGCAACGGCGAGGCATAGGGCTCGGCCGCCCGCCCCATGTCCTGCAGATAGTGAGACCAGAACCAGCGCATCGACTCGGCGGTGAGGAAGTACCCGTCCGCGTTATCGATGTAAGACGGGGTGTCGAAACGGCAATCGGTCACGGGGTAGATGAGGCACTGGTGCCGGAGCGCCGGGCCACCGAGATCGCGCGCCCGCAACGCCGTCACCGCTGCGAGATTGCCGCCTGCGCTGTCGCCCGCCACGGCGACGCGCGCGCCATCGGCACCCAGCTCCGCCGCGTGGGAAACAGCCCAGACCAGCGCCGCATAGCAGTCATCGGCGGCCGCCGGATAAGGCGCTTCGGGTGCCAACCGGTAATCCACCGACACCACCACGGCGCCCGACCCTTGGCAAAGGCCCCGGGCGAGTTCGTCGTGGGTATCCAGGCTGCAGAGCACGAAGCCGCCACCGTGGAAGAACACCACAAGCGGCGCAGGGCCGGTCGACTCCGGCCAGTAGATGCGAACGAGCATCTCCCCCGCAGGCCCCGGGATCTTGCGCTCCTCAATTCTGGCGACCGGTGTGGGGACTGCCGGTGGCGGCGCCATGGGCCCCTGCCGGAGCAACGGGATCTGCTCCACCGGCACCTGCGGGATGGCAGCCATATTGGCGTTCATGGCCTCGAGAACGGGAATCACGGCGGGGTGCAGGGGCATGGGGCTCTCCTTCGGGTAAGGATTGGGGGGCTCAGCGGCTCAGGTTGTATTCGCTGGTGGGGGTCACATCGATCCGGTCGAAATCGATGAAACGCACGCAGCTGTCGATCATGGCTTTCAGGTTGGCATCGCGCTTGGCGTCGTCGCCCACCGCGTCGTAAAACGCGTTCGGGTCACTCATGGCGGCGGCGGGGAAGTTTTCCTCGACGATGGCGTCGTAGTGCGGTGCCGCGTAGGTCAGAGCCCGGATGACCACGTTCTGGCGGTAACCGAAGGTCGACTGGGTGTCGATGGCCACCTGCGTGTGGCTCCCCTGCCAGACCCGGATCCACTCCTCATGCGCAATGCGCGGCGGGCGCTGCAGGAAGACGACCTGGCACATGCCCTCGACCCGGCTGCCATCTCCCGGCGCACGGGCGGCGTGGCGGATGGGTTCGGACTCGCAGACGAGGTAACCGTGGTAGCGGGCCACGTGGGGAGCCAAGAGGGCTTCGAAGCGCTCGCGCCAGACGGCGGTGTCGACCCAGAGGCTGAGGAGAGCATCCCAGGCCGGCTTGCTGTTCGTTTGCCGGAGCGGAGCGGCGGCGGCTACTGCCTCGTCAACCACGCTCAGCCTGACGTGGTGGGCTCCTGCCTCGAGCAGGGCCCGGGAGACGCCGAGCAGGCGTTCGCGCAGCGCGCCAGGGCTTTCGCCGGGGTGCGACCAGAGGGGGTAGATCAGTTTTTCCATGGGGGCTCTCCGGGAGGGCAGTTCGCAGGCGGGCCTATGATGCCAGCGCGGACAGGCTTTTGGGGCGGATTTTCAAGGCCCGCGACGGGCGCGGCAGCAAGGCCTTGGCGACCGCGTAGACCATGTTCCGTGTCCGGTTTTGCAGTCCGGAAAATTCCCAAGCAGCAATGAGTTAGGCATCTATACTCAGGCGGTATCTCATAACAGGAGCCCGCCCAGTGGTTGCGCAGGTCCGTCCGCTGCACCGTGTCCAAAGCCCCGAGACCACCCCCAGACCCCAGGTCTTCGAGGGCGGCGACCTCATCATTTCCTACCTCGAGCAACTGGGCGTCGACCACGTCTTCGGGATCCCCGGCGGGGCCATCGAGCCCCTCTACAACGCCCTAGCCCGCAGCCAGCGGCGCGGGTCAGTGCGGGCCGTGGTCGCCCGGCACGAGACAGGGGCGGCCTTCATGGCCGAGGGATATGCCCGGAACACCGGCAGGCTCGGGGTGTGTTGCAGCACCACAGGCCCCGGCGCCACCAACCTGATCACCGGCGTGGCCTCGGCCTTCGAGAACCAGATCCCGATGCTGGTCATCACGCCCCAGACCCCGCTGTCGCACTTCGGGCGCAAAGCCTTCCAGGAATCCAGCGACACCGCGATCAACACCGTGGGCATGTTCCAGCACTGCACCCACTACAACACCCTGGTCAGCCACATCGACCAGTTGGAGCACAAACTCACCTCGGCCATCATGACGGCCTTCAACAACAGCGGGCCTGCGCACGTAAGCGTGCCGCTGGATGTGATGCGGGCCGCCGTCGCGAGCGCAGCCCCCACCTACAACCTCACCACCCTGCTCTCCCGGCCCTCGTGGAAGGACGAGAGCGCGTTAGATGCGTTCATGGAACTGCTGCTGACGGCACGCAAGCCCGTGTTCGTGCTGGGCAGCGGTTGCCAGGACGCCGCGGGGCTCATCCTGCGCGCGGCGATGATGGTAGGTGGCAAGGTCGTCACCACCCCGGACGGCAAGGGCCTCATCAGCCCCTTCCACCCCACCTATCAGGGAGTGGTGTCTTTCGCCGGGCACCCGAGCGCCGAACGCACCCTGCGGGACCCCGAGGCAGACCTCGTCGTGACCGTGGGCAACCTGCTCAGCGAATGGAGCAGCAACAACTGGGACCGCGAGGGGCTGCTGAACAGCCAACTCGTGCACGTGGACTCCAACGAGGGCAACCTGACCCGCTCACCCATGGCGCGGCTGCACGTTCGCGGCTCCATCGACACGATCTTCGAGAGCGTGATCGTGGAGCTCGGCAAGGGCGGGCGCCACCTGGGGAGCATCGAGCGGCAGGACGCGGAAGAGCACCTGACGAACGGGCAGTCTCTGCTGCCTTTCGAAGTCACGGATTTCGAGAAATGCCTCGACGCCTCCTGCCCCATCAAGCCGCAGTGGCTGATGACCAAGCTCACGCAACTCTTCCCGCCGAGCACACGTTACCTGGCGGATGCGGGCAACAGCTTTGCGTGGTGCACGCACTATCTGCACCCCTTCGACCGTCGGATGCTGGACCGCAGGCACCGCGAGCGCGGGGATCGGGGCCGGCGCAGCACCTGCGGCGGCCTCTTCCAGGCCGGCTTCGAATTCGCGCCGATGGGCTGGGCGATCGGCAATGCCGTAGGCACCGCCCTCGCACGCCCGGGTGACCCGGTGGTCTGCATCACGGGCGACGGCAGCATGCTGATGAGCGGCCAGGAAATCACGGTGGCCCAACAGCTGGGCTTGCCGGTGGTGTTCATCGTGCTGAACGACTCACGCCTCGGGATGGTGGCGCATGGCCAGCGCCTCGGCGGTGGAGAAGAGATCGGTGCCGAATTGCCGACAGTGGACTTCCGCCGCATGGCCGAGGCCATGGGCATCCGCGGCTACCTCATCCAGACGCCACAGGACCTGATGAACCTGAACATCCCGGCGATCTGCCTGCAAAAGAGCCCCACCCTGCTCGACATCCGCATCGACCCTGCCGAGATCCCGCCGATCGGCCGGCGGATCCAGGCTCTCCAATCCATGTGAGGCACGCATGATCACGCGTTTCGCTCCCGCACTGCTGGCCGCTGCCGTCTCGGCGGCGCCGCTCTGCCACGCGGCCTCCTCCGAGGAGGATCTCGCGGCGTCGTTCGGCGAGGAGGAGTTCCTCAGCATCGCCACAGGGCAAAAACAGCTGATCGCGAAAGCACCGGCCGTGGCCTCGGTGATCACGGCAGACGACATCAAGGCGCTGGGAGCAACCACGCTGGAAGAAATCCTGGAGACCGTCCCCGGGATCCATGTCTCTCTCTCCAGCACCTACCTTTCACCGATCGTCTCGGTGCGCGGCGTCTACACCGACAAGAACCCGCAGGTACTGATGCTGGTGAACGGCGTGCCGATCACGCAGCTG
>CAIXOY010000006.1 GCA_903921135.1 uncultured Gammaproteobacteria bacterium | reverse complement strand
GTGCGGCCGCGATCGACTCTGCATCTGCCCCGAAGTCCGGCGTGCCGCAGTAGGTGAACCACTCGAGCATCGCCCGGCGCCCGTCGGCGCTGCGGATGTCGAAGGCGCTGCGCAGGTCATCGCGCATCTGCCAGCAGCGCCACACGAGCCGCGTAAGGGGCGCCTCCACGCGGTGCTCCGAGCCCGGCTGGTCCATCCACTCTGGCAGGCAGCCCTCGAATCCTGCTTCGTAGAGTTCCCCGGGTGTGGGCGGTCGGGGAAAGACCTCACGGTAATGGAGCCGCATGGCATCGACGATGCGCCGCCCCGAGGGGCTGCGGGACCATGCATAAGGAAGCCTCGAGGTCTCGCGCCAGCCGTTCGCCAGCAGCCGTTGCTGATAGTGCGCCAGAAGCCCCGCAAGCCCGCCGGTATCCGCGGCACGGAAGCGGTTCTGGTGCTTTGAATACACCTCCGGCGCGTCCGGCACCACACCCGAGAAATGCGCGAACACCAGCGGTTCGCCCGCGGCGAGGTAGCTGCCCTCGCGCACCTCCACCGGGCGGTGGGAGAGGTTCCAGTAGGCCAGGTTGTAGCCCGGGTGGCGGATGAAAGCCGTGCGCTCCACAAAAGCCGGTGCCAGATCCATCCAGCGCTGGTCCGTGAAGATGTTGCCCGGGATATCCACCCGGCAATCGGCCACGCAACGATCCGCCCACCAGCGCGCCAGCATCCGGGTGCTCGCGGTGCAGCGCATGGCGGCGAAGCCCAGATTCCAGATCCCCGACTTCATGATCGTCAGGTCTTCGGGCTGCAGTCCGTCCTGCAGGGGTTGCGTGATATGCGGGGTGAGCACCAGCTCGGCGCCTGCCTCGATCGCGCTGTCAACCTCGTCCAGGGGCGCCAGCACAAGGATGTCGGGATCGAGGTAAATGCAGGTTGCCTCGGGGCATGCATCGAAGAGGTGCAGGAACACGAAGGGCTTGATCGCCGTGTTGAGTTCCATCACCGAATAGCGGGTGACCATGTCCTCGAAGCCGGGGATGTGCAACTGCTCTGCTGGCAGCAACTCTGCGGGCAGAGTGATGTGCTCCAGCCCCTCGGGCGTGTCGGCGAGGACGAAGATGCGGCGTGCGTCCGGGTCAGCGGTTGTCAGGGATTCGAGCAGCGTCAGCGCGTAGGAGACGTAGTTTTTCGAGGCGATCGTGAAGACGACGCGCTCGGGCACCGCCTTCGCGGGGATGCTGCCCTGTGTCACTGCAGCAGGGTCCGCCGCAGGCGCAGGCCTTCACCGCGCGGCGGGCGGGCGTTGCGGGGCGGCGCGGGATGCACATCACGGCGACAGGGCACGCGTTCCTCCATGAAAGGCTGGATCCGGGGCTGGAAAGCTATAAAGCGAGGCAGCATATCAACCGCCCCCGCAGCCCGCCAAGGCACTCGCGGCCCGCATCCATGAGCGGGCCGGGTAGCGGGCATAAGGGGTGGCGGTGAATCCAATGGTCACCCCGGGTTGCTCGGTGCGGTCAATTGCCGTGGGCGCAGGCTGCTGGCCTAATCGCAGGCCTTCGCAGAGGAGTACGTTCATGGGCAGGCTTGCAGGCAAGGTCATCATCGTCACCGGGGCACTGGGCGGCATCGGCCGCGCCGACGCAGCGCTGTTCGCGCGTGAGGGTGCACGGTTGGTGCTCACCGATATCAGCGCCAAAGGAGCCGAGGAACTGCTCGCCTCGCTGGGTACGGAGGCCGTGTTCCTGCAGCACGATGTGGCAAGCGAGGACGACTGGGCACGGGTGGTGGCCGCTGCCGAAGAGCGCTTCGGGCGCGTGGACGGACTCGTGAACAACGCAGGCCTGATGGTGCTGGGCAACGTGGTCCAGACCTCGCTCGCCGAGTGGCGCCGCGTGATGTCCGTGAATCTGGACGGGGTTTTTCTGGGCTGTCGTGCGGTTCTTCCTGCGCTTGAGCGCTCGGGCGGCGGCTCCATCGTGAACATTTCTTCCATCGCCGCGATGCACGGAATGCCCTTCGTGGCCGCCTACTGCGCGAGCAAGGGTGGCGTGCGTTCGCTCACCAAGGCGGTAGCGGTGCAGTGCCGGCAGTCGAAGAACGGTGTGCGCTGCAACTCGGTACACCCGGACGGCGTGAAGACGCCCATGGTGGTGAAGGTGGCGACGGGGCAGGAGAGCGCGACGCGCGCCGAGATAGAGGCCCTCGCCGGCGGCAGCGACCGTTTCTGCGAGCCGGAGGACATCGCCGCGACGGTGCTGTTCCTGTTGTCGGACGAGTCCCGCTACCTGAACGGCGCCGAGATCATGGTCGACAACGCCGCCGTGGTCACCGGGCCGGGCTGAACAGCCCCCGCGGGCTCAGGCCCGCGGGAACTGCACCAGACGTGCGGTGGCGGCACGGCGGAGGAACAGCCGCTCGATGTCTTCCGCCGGCACGGGCTTGCTGAGCAGGAAGCCCTGCAGGTAGTGGCACTGCATGTCCTTCAGGAACTGCCGCTGCAGCGTCGTTTCCACGCCTTCCGCGATCACTTCCACTTCGAGCGCCTGGGCGAGCGCGATGATCGTGCGCACGATGTCCGCGTCGATGCGGTTTGTCATCACGTCCGAGATGAACGCCCGGTCGATCTTGATGTAGTCGAGCGGGAAGCGCTTCAGGTAGCTCAAGGAGGAGTAGCCCGTGCCGAAATCGTCCACCGCGAGACGCGTGCCCATGGCTTTCAGGTCCCGCAGCATGCCGATCATCTCGTCGGGGCGGTCCATGATGGCGCTTTCCGTGATCTCGAACTCGATGCGGTCCGGCGGGATGCCCGCATCCGAGATCACCTCGCGGAAGTCTTCGACCAGCGAGGGATTGGCGAGTTGGCGCGCGGAGAGGTTGATGGCGATCCGCGGGATCTCGAAGCCGCGTGCAGACCAGTCGCGCATCTGCTCGCAGATCGTGCAGAGCACCCAGCGGCCGATCTCGTTGATGAGGCCGTTGCGCTCTGCAAGTTCGATGAATTCCGCCGGTGGCACCAGTCCGCGTGACGGGTGCTGCCAGCGGATGAGCGCCTCGTAGCCCGAGACGAGCCCCGTGCGCAGATCCTCCTGGGGCTGGTAGTACACCACCAGCTCCTCGCGATCGATGGCGTTGCGCAGTTCGTTTTCGGTCTCGAGCCGTGCGAGGCTCTCGGACTCGAGCCGCGCCTCGTAGAACTCCCAGGGCTTCTTGCCCGTCTTGGCGTGGTACATCGCCATGTCGGCAGAGCGGAGGAGGGTGCCTGCGTCGGCGCCGTGCTCCGGGTAGACCGCGATGCCGATCGAGCTTCCCAGCAGCATTTCGCGCCCCAGCAGCACGAAGGGCCGGTTCACGTGGTCGTGGATCTTCTCGGCGATGTTGCGGATCATCTCGTAGGAGCGCACGTTGTCCAGCACGATGCAGAACTCGTCGCCGCCGAAACGCGCCACGAAATCGCCCTTGCGCACGCAGCCCACCAGACGCTCCGCCACATACTTCAGCAGCAGGTCGCCGGCCTCGTGGCCGAGTGTGTCGTTCACCAGTTTGAAATCGTTGATGTCGAGGAACAGCAGCGCGAACTGTTTGTCGTTGCGCGCCGTCTCGGCGAGCAGCGCCTCCATGTGTTCGTTGAACTTGGTGCGGTTGGGGCGCCCGGTGAGGGAGTCGACATAGGCGAGTTGTTGCACGCGTTCCTCGGCGCTGCGCGCGGCGAGGAGGTGCTCGATGCGGCGACGCAGTACCGAGTAGTTGATGGGTTTGGCGATGTAGTCGGTCGCACCCGCACCGAAGGCCTTGTCGACCGCGCCCTCGTCGTTCATGCCCGTCACGAGCAGGATGGGAATGGCGGCGCAGCCGGGGAGGCTGCGGATCAGCGCGCAGGCATTGAACCCGTCCATCACGGGCATCATGCCGTCCATCACTATCAGGTCCGGGGCGCCTTGCCGGCAGATTTCCACGGCCTGCTGCCCGTTGCCGGCTTCCACAACCTCGTGTCCCTCGCCAAGCAGCGTTTCGCGCAGCGCGAAGCGCGAGGCGCGGTCGTCGTCCACCACCACGATGCGCGACTGCCGTGTGGCCGAGGCCGGACGCTCCGCTGTGCCGGCGGGGCGCGCCTTGCTGCTGCCTTCCAGCACGTGGCGCACCAGGTTTGCCTCGTAGACCAGCGCGGAGACGAGGTTCTCGCAGCCCGAGCGCACGCCGCTGCGGGCCTCCTGTTCGAGTGCCATGGCGCGCTGCGCCAGACGGTTGGCGCCCACGTTGCCTGCCGCGCCTTTCAGGGTGTGCGCAACGCGCGTGATACCCGCCATGTCCTGCGTGTCGGCGGCAGTGCGCAGTTCTTCCATGTAGCCCGGCAGGTCTTCAAGGAAGAGCCCGATCATGCGGTCGGCCGCGTCGCCGATCTGCTGGCGCAAATCATCGAGGAAGGCCTTGTCGACCACTGTGTTGGCGCCACCGCGTTGCGGCAAGGCGCTCGTCTGTACGGTGGCCGGAGCCGATTCCTCCTGCGTCAGCCAGCGTCCCAGCGCTTCGCGCAGCACGCCGAGCTTGATCGGCTTGGAGAGGTAGTCGTTCATTCCCGCGGCCTGGCACTGCTCCATCGCGCTCTTCTGCACGTTGGCCGTCATCGCCACCACCGGCACCGCAGAGAAGGTGGCGTTCATTTCGCGTATCCGGCGCGTGGCCTCGAAGCCGTCCATGCGCGGCATGTGGCAGTCCATCAGCACCAGATCGAAGCGCTGTTCGCGCAGTTTCTCGAGCCCCTCGAGTCCGTCGCCTGCCACCACGGCCTCGCAGCCGAGGCGCTCGAGCATGCCGATGGCAACTTCCTGATTCGCGCGGTTGTCTTCCACGATCAGCACGCGCGCGCCGGCAAAGGTGTCTCGTGGTGCTCCCGCCGGCGAGCGGTTCAGGGCGCGTGCCACGGGTTGTTCTGCCAGCAGGCCGCGGATGCATTCGTGCAGCATGCCGCGACGTACCGGCTTCGCGAGCACCTGTGCGGTGCGTATGCCCGGCAACCAGGCGCCCTCGGGCCGGGGGCGTACTGCGAGCCGGACCACGTGTCTCGCGCCTGCTGCGAGTGCCGCGGCGATCGCCTGCACGGAGCCGCTCACCATGCCCTCGTCAATGATGGCGATGTCGAAGCGTTCCTGCCCTGCGGCATGCTCGAGCGCGCCCAGCGTGGCTTCCAGCGTGCCCGTGGCGGTGAGGCGCACGCGCTCGCCGATCAGCATGCTGGCGATCGCCCGGCGCACCAGCGGGTTGTCGTCGCAGACCAGCACCGACGCCACCTGTGCGAGCGGCAGCGAGGCGCGGCTGCCCAGCGTGTCGCCGTCGGCGCGCATCACGCGGAGTTCGAAGTGGAAAGAACTGCCGCGCCCCGGGGTGCTGTCCACCCCGATCTCCCCGCCCATCAGCCGCACCAGTTCGCGCGAGATGGAGAGGCCGAGCCCGGTGCCGCCGAAGCGTCGCGTGGTGGAGCTGTCGGCCTGCGAGAAGGGCTCGAAGATCCGCCGCTGCGCGGCAGCTTCGATGCCGATCCCGGTATCGCTCACCTCGAAGCGCAGGCGCAGCCACTTGCCGTCTTCCTCGACCAGGCTGACGGACAGCCCGACGCTGCCGCGTTCGGTGAACTTGATGGCGTTGCCGAGGAGGTTGCAGAGCACCTGCCCGAGGTGATGCATGTCGCCCTGGATCTGGGCCGGGATGTTCTCGTCGACCACGCAGGCCAGGTCGAGATCCTTCGCCTGGGCCTGTGGCGTCACCAGCGCAAGCACGTCTTCCATGCGCTCGCGCGGATCGAAGGCGACGATCTCGAGCTCTTCCTTGTCCTTCTCTACTTTCGAGAAGGTGAGGATGTCGTTGATCAGGCTGAGCAGCATGTCGGCGCTGGAGCGGGCGGTGCGCACGTACTCGTTCTGCTTGGGGCCGAGCTCCATGTCGGAGACCAAGTCCAGCATCCCGATCACGCCGTTCAGCGGCGTGCGCAGC
>CAIXOY010000005.1 GCA_903921135.1 uncultured Gammaproteobacteria bacterium | reverse complement strand
TCTACCAGATCGACCCCTCGCGCTGCACCGAGTGCGTGGGTCACTTCGATGAGCCGCAGTGCCGCACTGTCTGTCCGGTGGACTGCATCCCGGACGATCCTGCGTACGTGGAATCACGGGAGACACTTCTGATAAAGCTGGCGGGGCTGGGTACCGCCACCCATTCCTCGTAGCGGGACATGCTCGCGATCCAGCCTTTGCCTTGCCAACAGGGCATCCGTCGCGCGCATGGCGCGCTCCCACACCAGATCGGCCATTCCGGTGAGCGGGCCATGCCCGCGACACCCTCTTGTGGGAGCGGGTCATGCCCGCGACACCCTACTGTGGGAGCGGGCCATGCCCGCGACATGGCGCTCAGCGCTGGCAGCCGATGCAGAAAAAGGTGCTGCGCTGCCCCAGCCGCACCTGACGGATGGCAGCCGCACAGCGCGGGCAGGCCTCGCCCTCACGGCCATAAACATTGAGCCGCAAGGCAAACTCGCCCGGGCGACCATTGCTGTCGACATAATCCCTGAGCGTGGTGCCACCGGTAGCGACGGACTCGCCAAGCACCTCCCGCACGGCGCTCGCCAGCGCCTCGTAGCGCGCCGCGGAGACCTTTCCGGCCGCACGACGCGGGTCGATGCCGGCCCGGAACAAGGCCTCGCTCGCATAGATATTGCCCACGCCGACCACCACCGTGCCGTCCATCAGCAACTGCTTTACAGCGCTGCGACGCCCGCGAGAGGCACGGAACAGCACCGCGCCGTCAAAAGCCTCCTCCAGCGGCTCGGGCCCGAGATCGCGGAGCAGGGGATGCGCGCTGGCATCGCCCTCGATCCAGAGCATGCAGCCGAAACGGCGCGGGTCGTGGTAGCGGAGCAGCGCACCGCCCTCGAAGACGAGATCGACGTGATCATGCTTGCGCGGGGGCGGCGGCGCGCCCTCGATCAGGCGCAGGCTGCCCGACATCCCCAGGTGCACCAGCAGGGTGCCGTTGGCGAACCGGAACAGCAGGTACTTGGCGCGGCGCTCGATGTTCTCGAGCAAACGGCCCGTGATCAGGGAGGGCAACGCCGGGTCTATGGGCCAACGCAGCCGCCGCTCGCGCAGCACCACGGCGCTCACCGAGCGGCCCTTTGTCGCGGGCAGGATGCCGCGGCGGGTGGTCTCTACCTCGGGCAGTTCGGGCACGGAGCGCTACCGTTGCAGGATGTGCGGGCACAAAAAACCCGGCCTTGGCCGGGTTCCGGGAGCGCGCTCAGGCGGCTCACTTGATCTTCGATTCCTTGTACGCCACGTGCTTGCGGACGACGGGGTCGTACTTCTTGAACTCGAGCTTGTCAGGCGTCGTGCGCTTGTTCTTGTCGGTGGTGTAGTAGTGGCCGGTACCGGCGGTGGATACGAGCTTGATCTTGTCACGCATGGCTCATGTTCCTCTGTGTGTGGCCGGCGTCAGACGCGTTCGCCGCGGGCGCGGATCTGGGCAAGTACCCCGTCCACGCCGAGTTTGTCGATGATGCGCATGCCCTTGGCAGACACCCGCAGCGTCACGAAGCGCTTCTCGGCTTCGCTGTAGAAGCGGTGCCGGTGCAGGTTCGGCTCGAAGCGACGCTTGGTCTTGTTGTTGGCGTGGGAAACGTTGTTTCCCACGATGGGGCGCTTGCCGGTTACCTGGCATACCTTGGACATCGTTGCAGAACCTCGTGGTTACAGGGTGAGCCGCAGAGCCCACCCCCAAAAGAGCGCGACGTTATACCAGAGGCTTTCAGCGCCTGACAAGCAAGGTGTCCGGCCCGAGGCATTTTGCCCGCAACATGGCGCCCTCGCTCTAGAGAAGGCCCCTCTCCGAGAAGGACAGCGCCTCGGCCTCGCCCACCACGAAATGATCCAGCACCCGGATGTCGACCGTGCCGAGCGCAGCCTTCAGCCGCTGGGTGAGGCGCTGGTCGGCCTGGGAAGGCTCGGCGATGCCGGAGGGGTGGTTGTGGGCGAAGATCACCGCTGCGGCGTTCAGGGCAAGGCAGCGCTTCACGACCTCACGCGGGTAGACGCTGGCCCCGTCGATGGTGCCCCGGAAGAGTTCCTCATAACCGATGACGGCGTGCTGGTTGTCGAGGAACAGGCAGGCGAAGACCTCGTGCGGCAGGCAGCGCAGCTTCAATTGCAGGAATTTGCGCACGTCCGCCGGCGAGCCCAGCACCTGGCCGCGCGCCAGCCGGCCAAGCAGGTAGCGCCGCGAGAGCTCGAGCGCGGCCTGCAACTGCGCCCAGGAAGCCTCGCCCAGGCCATGCACGGCACAGAACTCGGCGCGCTCGGCGTCGAGCAGGCGTCGCAGATCGCCGAAGGTGCAGAGGAGCTGCCGCGCCTTGTCCACGGCGCTGGTGCCGGGCAAGCCCGAGCGCAGCATGATCGCGAGGAGCTCGGCGTCCGAGAGCCCGGAGGCGCCAAGTGATAGAAGCCGCTCACGCGGCCGTTCGGCCAATGGCCAATCCCTGATACGCATGCGAACCTCCTTGTCCGCGTCCCGCCCGTCGGGCTGGCCTGACTATACTAGAAAGCCCGGCCCGAGCTGAACCGCTCCAGGCCCGACCCCATACCACGACAACAGGCAAGGCATGCCACAACTCGCCAACAGACAGGTCCTCCTCGGGATCACCGGCGGCATCGCGGCCTACAAGTCCGCCGAGCTGGTCCGGCGCCTGCGCGATGCGGGTGCCACCGTGCGCGTGGTGATGACCCCGGCCGCCTGCGAGTTCATCACGCCGCTCACGCTGCAGGCGCTGTCGGGTGAGCCCGTTCACCTCGACCTTCTGGACCCGGCAGCCGAGGCCGCGATGGGGCATATCGAACTCGCGCGCTGGGCCGACCTGGTGCTGGTGGCGCCCGCAAGCGCGGATTTCATGGCCCGCGTTGCGGCCGGGATTGCCGATGACCTGCTTAGCACTCTGTGCCTCGCCACGAAGGCACCTCTCCTGTTCGCCCCGGCCATGAATCAGGCCATGTGGAGCAACGCCGCCACGCAGCAGAACCTGCACACCCTCACCGCGCGCGGCGTGCGTTTTGCGGGGCCCGGCGAAGGCGCTCAAGCCTGCGGTGATACAGGCCCGGGGCGGATGCTCGAGGTGCCGGACCTGGTATCCGCCGCCATCGGCGTCTTCGCGGGTGGTCTGCTCGCGGGCGTACGGCTGATGCTCACCGCCGGCCCCACCCGCGAGCCCATCGATCCTGTCCGCTACATCAGCAACAGCAGCTCCGGGAAGATGGGTTTCGCGCTGGCCGCGGCCGCAGCGGACGCGGGCGCCGAGGTGACGCTGGTGGCGGGTCCTGTCTCGCTGCCGACGCCCGCGGGTGTCAGCCGTATCGACGTGATCACGGCCGCCGAGATGCACGCCGCCGTCATGGCACGCGTCGCCGACTGCGATGTGTTCATCGGCTGCGCCGCGGTGGCCGATTACCGTGCCGCCGAGATAGCGCCGCAGAAAATCAAGAAAACGGGCGAGACGCTGGAACTGCGTCTGGTGCGCAACCCCGACATCATCGCGGCCGTGGCCGCGCACCGCCCGCGGCCTTTCACCGTGGGCTTTGCCGCCGAGACCAACGACCTGCTCGCGCACGCGCGGCAGAAGCTCGAGCGCAAGGGGCTCGACCTCGTGATCGCAAACGATGTCTCGCGCAGCGACATCGGCTTCGGCAGTGATCACAACGAGGTTCGCGTGATCAGCGCCGCGGGGGATGGCGAGCCGCAAAACGGCAGCAAGCAGGCCGTGGCGCGCGCACTGATCGAGGACATCGCACATCGCCTGCATGCCACGCGGGCGCAGACAGCAGGAGCATTGCCGGCATGTTGAGCCGCCCCAACCTGAATGGCCCCAAGGCAACGGTAGCCGCGCTGGCGGTGGCCATCGTGGTAGCTGCAGTGTTGCTGGCGAATGCGGTCCTGGTGTTTGCCTGGGCCGAGGAGTCACGAAGCCTGCGCCAGCGCGCCGAGGCGGTCGCAGCACAGGCGGCCGCGGCGCTGTCCACGCAGATCCGGCTGGTGCGCGCGCAGGGCGAACACCTCGTGCGCCAGCGCGAGCTGCAAGCGTCCGTGGCCGCGGGTACGCCAGAGTCGCTGGCCGCGGCACAGGCCGGCATCTCGGACGATTTCGCTGCCGTCGACAGCGTGCAGGTGCTGGTGCTGGGAAGCCTGGGTATCGCGGCACCGGACTTCAGCCCGTCCTCGCTGTCGAACAATCTCGAGATCCACATGGTCGGAGAGACCCTCAACGGGCGCAGCGCCACACCTGAAGTCTTCCCGTCCGGAGATCACTGGCTCCTGGTGATGGCGTTCCGCATCCCTGTGGAGGGCACCGGCGGCGGCGTAGTACTGCTGCGCTTGCGGCTGGACGCGCTGCTCGCAGGCTTCCTGCTTCCGGATGCACCCGAGGGGCAGTTTTCGCTCTGGTCGACGGCGGGCTCCCCCGAGGGCCAGCAGATCGCGGTGGCGGGTGCGGATGCGGTCGACGAGGATGCGGACGTCTACACCGCCCGCACCGTGCTGCCGGCACTGCGTACCGGATTCCGGCCCTCCGAGGCCTTTGTGGATGCTTCTGCCGTGAGTGGTACAGCCACCGTCCTGCCGATCGCCCTCGGGGCCAGCATCTTGCTGATCCTGCTGTACTTCGCGGCGCTGCAGCTGCGCGGGCAATTGCAGCACGATGCCAAGCGGCTGCGTGATCTCGGTTTCAACACGGGGGCGGGCGCTCTTTCCCGGCCCGAACTCCACTTCGAGGATCTGGAGCCCGTGCTGGAGGGCTTCGAGCGCCAGCACAAGGAGCTGACCGATTACATGCGCAAGGCCCGCGAGGACGCGGCACCGGCGCGGGCCAGGCGCAGCGAGGAGTCGTTGGAGATCGAGCTCGACGGCGGCGCACGCGGGCCCGACGGAGCCCTGCTGGTGGACGAGGTCGACTACAGCAAGGACGCACCCACGGAAATCCCCGGAGAAGTTTTCCGCGACTACGACATCCGCGGCCGCAGCGAACAGTTCAGCGCGGCGCTGGTCGACATGATCGGCCGGGCAATCGCCACAGAAGCACTGGAGAGCGGTTGCAACACGATCGTGGTGGGTGCGGACGGGCGCGAGAGCAGCCCCGCGCTGCGCGAGCATCTCTTGCGCGGCCTGCTAGGCGCAGGTATCGATGTGATCGATGTGGGCACCGTCGCCACGCCCATGCTGTATTTCGCCTGCCATCACATGAAGACCGGCACGGGTGTCATGGTGACGGGCAGCCATCACCCGGCGAACCACAACGGCTTCAAGATCATGGTGGGCGGCGAGACGCTCTGCGGCGAGCGCATCACGGCCTTGCGCGAGCGCATCGAGGCGCGTCAATTCGCGGAGGGACAGGGCAGCTACCGCGTCACGCAGATCGACACCGACTACACGCGCGCCATCTGCGACGACGTGCTTGTCGAGAAACCCTTCCGGGTCGTGATCGACTGCGGCAACGGGGCGGCATCGGTGGTGGCAGTCGAGCTATTCCAGCAGCTGGGCTGCGACGTGGTGCCGCTTTTCTGCGAGCTGGACGGCCGCTTCCCCAACCACGCCCCGGACCCTTCGGTGGCCGGTAACCTGCGACAGCTGATTGCCGAGGTCACCGCCCGCAGCGCGGACATCGGCATTGCTTTCGACGGCGACGCCGACCGCCTTGGCATCGTGACGGGGGCTGGCCGCATCGTCACGGCAGACCGCCTCATGATGATCTTCGCGCGCGATCTGCTTGCCCACCAACCGGGCGCCGACGTGGTCTTCGACGTGAAGTGCAGCCGTGATCTTGCCAATGTGATTTCCAGTCATGGCGGCCGGCCGATCATGTGGCGCAGTGGCCACGCGTGGATAAAGCAGAAAATGCTGGAAACCGGCGCCTTGCTCGGCGGCGAGTTCACCGGCCATGTCTGCTTCCGTGACCGCTGGTTCGGCTTCGACGACGGCATCTACGCCGCGGCACGCCTGCTCGAGATCCTGAGTGCCGAGGGCAGCACCATGGACTCGCAACTGGCCGGCCTGCCACAGACCGTCTCCACGCCGGAACTGATGGTGCCCGTGCCCGAAAGCGACAAGTTCGCACTCATGGAGCGCATCGAGGAGAAAATGGCGCCGGGCGGCGCGCGGCTCACCCGCATCGACGGGGTCCGTGCCGAGTTCGTCGATGGCTGGGGGCTCGTTCGCGCCTCCAACACCTCGGCTGCGCTCGGTTGCCGCTTCGAGGCCGAGAGCGAAGAATCGCTGAAGCGCATACAGGATGTTTTCCGAGACGAAATGCGCCGCATCGCACCGGAACTGATGCTTCCCTTCTGAGCATCCACGCCTCACCGCCTGCCATAGCTACACACGGAGTCCAGAGATGTCCCTCGATCGCGCCGCGGCCGTCGATATCGCCCGCGTCCTCACCGAGTCGCTGCCTTACATCCAGCGCTTCATCGGCAAGACCATCGTCGTGAAGTACGGCGGCAACGCGATGGTCGACCCGCAGCTGAAGGACAGCTTCGCGCGCGATGTCGTGCTGATGAAACTCGTCGGAATGAACCCCGTGGTGGTGCACGGCGGCGGGCCGCAGATCGGGCAGCTGCTCGCGAAACTCGGCATCGAGTCACGCTTCGTCGAGGGCATGCGCGTCACCGACACCCAGACGATGGACGTGGTCGAGATGGTGCTCGGCGCGACGGTGAACAAGGAGATCGTGGCGAACATCAACCGTCACGGCGGCAATGCCATCGGCGTGACCGGCAAGGACGGGCACCTGATCGAGGCCTCGCGCATGTCGGTGACACGCCAGAGCCCCGGCATGAGCGAGCCCGAGATCATCGACATCGGCCACGTGGGGCAGGTTCGGCGCGTGAACCGGGCAGTGCTCGACATGTTCCTGAAGAGCGATTTCATTCCCGTGATCGCGCCGGTGGGCGTGGACCGCGAAGGGCTCTCCTACAACATCAACGCCGACCTCGTGGCCGGCAAGATCGCCGAGGTCTTGCAGGCCGAGAAGCTCATGCTGCTCACCAACGTGCCGGGATTGATGGACAAGGAAGGCACTGTGCTGACCGGTCTGGACAGTGCAGAGGTCGACCGGCTGATCGAGCAGGGCGTGATCACGGGCGGCATGCTGCCGAAAATCCGCTGTGCGCTCGAGGCGGTGGCCGGTGGCGTGAACAGCGCGCACATCATCGACGGCACCGTGCCGCATGCGGTGCTGCTCGAGGTCTTCACCGATCAGGGCGTGGGCACCCAGATCAGCCACCGCCTGCGCCCGCGCGCAGGCGAGTCGCGCGACTGAGCGCTGCGGCTACGCCTATGACTCCTGAGAATTCGCGACGGGACGAGATCCTCCAGCACCTCGCCCACATGCTCGAAGCCACCCCTGGCGGGCGCATCACCACCGCGGCGCTCGCCGCGCAGGTAGGCGTATCGGAAGCAGCGCTCTACCGGCACTTCCCCAGCAAGGCGAAAATGTTCGAGGCCCTGATCGCCTTCATCGAGGACACGCTGTTCACGCGCATCGCGCGGATCCGCAGGGAAGGAGGTGACGCCGTCGCGCAGTGCGGCGAGATCCTCGGGCTGCTGCTCGGCTTTTGCGGCCGCAATCCCGGCATCACGCGTCTTCTGACCGGGGACGCGCTCGCCGGGGAGAACGAGCGCCTGCGGGCCCGCATGCTGCAGTTTTTCGACCGCCTCGAGACCGAGTTGCGCACCGTGCTGCGCGAGGCCGAACCGCGTGAGGGCCTGCGCACCGTGATTCCCGCAGCGCAGGCGGCAAACCTCCTGCTGGCAGCAGCGGAGGGACGCATCGCGCAGTTCGTGCGCTCGGATTTCCGCCGCAATCCCTCGGAGCAGTGGGCAGAGCAGTGGCGCCTGCTGGCTGCCGCCACGTTCCGCCGGCCGGAGGCGCCGTAAGCGGGCTCAGGGGCGCGGGATGTTCGGCCGCAGGATTTGGAAACGCTCGACGTCCATGTTGAAGCGCAGGTCCGTGGCCGCGAGTTCGGACCTGAAGCGCACGATCTGCTGATCCGCCACACCGATTTCAGCACGCAATAATTCGATGGTGCCCGTGAGATCCTTCGGCACCGGCTGACCACCGCGCTCGAGCGTGGCGGCTTCTTCCTGCCGCGCCTCGAGCTGCTGTTTCTGGTTGGCGATGTTGCCTTTCAGCAGATTGATGCGGACCTTGATCTCGTTCAGGCGGCGCTGGCGCGCGGCATCTATGTCCTCGATGGTGCTGTAGCGCGCGAGCAGCATGTCGTCGTAGCGGGCCTGACGCTCGTGCTCCTCGCGCCGCAGCTGGGCCTGGATCACGCTGTTGTTGGTCTGCTTGCGCTCGGATTCCGTCAGCGCGCGGGGAATCACTTCCACCACCCGCCCGGCCGCGTTCAGGACCTGATAGCCCTTGTGGGCAAATTGCGGAGGGACATGATCGTCGATCACGGTCACGCCCTCGGCGTTCTCGTAGCGGAAAAACGTGTCCTCCGCCAGAACGGGAGGAGCGCACAACAGCGCGGCCAGCAGAGCCGGGGCCAGAACGCGAGCAGATGCCTTCACGATGGCAGATTCTCCGTTGAGCTGATCGGGGGCGTTCAGCGGGTGGCTCCCCACTGCTGCCGGTAGGCGAGCACACGCGGCAGGTGTTCGCGGAACTCCGGTGCCTGCTCGAGGAAACCGACGATATCGTCGAGCCGTGCGATGCTGGCAACGGGAGCGGACAGTTCCTCCGAGAGTTCGGCCACGGCGGAGCGCCCGTTCGGGCCGACCTCGTCTCGATCGAGGCCGATCACCACACCGGCAACCGTAGCGCCCGCTCCACGGATCAATGACACCACCTCGCGCACGGCGGTGCCTGCGGTGATCACGTCATCGACGATCAGCACCCGCCCGGACAGCGGCGCACCGATCAGCGAGCCGCCTTCGCCGTGGGTCTTGGCCTCCTTGCGGTTGAAGGCGCAGGGCACATCACGCCCACTCTCGGCAATGGCGATGGCGGTGGTCACGGCCAAAGGAATGCCCTTGTAGGCGGGGCCGAAGAGCATGTCGAAGCCGATTCCGGCCGAGGCAATGGCAGCGGCGTAGCAGCGGCCCAGCGCGGCCAGGGAGGCTCCGGTATTGAAGTGGCCGGCGTTGAAAAAGTACGGGCTCAAGCGGCCCGACTTGAGCGTGAACTCTCCGAAACGCAGCGCGCTCTGCGCGAGCGCGAGGCGGATGAATTCGCTGCCGTGACCGGACATCTTGCCTCCCGACGGGGTTTTCGCCGGAGTATAACAGCGCGATCGCACGAATCTCCCGCGCAGACACCGCGCGCACCTGGCCAGTCAGCGCGGGTCAGCGGCCGGATCGTCATGTATGATTGCCCGGTAATCCGACGGACACTTCGATGCGCGTGATCAGCTTCTGCGCCGACGGCCTGCGTGAGGCCGAGAGCAAGGGTTTCTTCGAGTGGGCACTGCGCCAGGACCCGGACATCATCTGCGTCCAGGATCTGCGCCTGAGCGAGAGAAAACTCGGCGCTGCCCGCTACAACCCCGAGGGCTATTTCGCGTATTTCTGGGATTCCATCGAAGGCACCACCAACGGCGTCGCGATCTACACCCGCAAACTTCCCAAGGCGATCATGACGGGGCTTGGCCTCGGCGAGGCCGACGGCGAGGGCCGCTACATCCAGGCCGATTTCGAGAACATCAGCATTGCCTGCCTGCTCGCACCCGCTGCGAGCCTCGATGACGCGGGCTCGCTCGCACGCAAGTCCCGCTTCTTCGAGCAACTGCAATCGCAACTGGACAAGGTCCGCAAGAAGCGCCGTCAGTACATCCTCTGCGGCAACTGGAACATGGCCCACACCGCGCGCGACGTCCACCGGGCCACCGCGCACCAGGACGAGCCGGGCTTCCTCGCCGCCGAGCGCCTGTGGCTCGATACGCTGTTCGGCACGCTGGGTTATGTCGATGCGTTCCGCGCGGTGAACGCCGATGACGACGAGTTCTCGTGGTGGCCTGCGGGCCGCGACGGGGGGCAGGCCTGGCGCGTGGATTACCAGGTCGTATCCGGGGGACTGCGCGGGATGATCGAGTACGGCACGCTCTACAAGGGGCAGGAGTTTTCCTCCCACGCGCCGCTCACCATGGACTACGACATCGAGCTCGAGCGGCTCTGAGCGCTCGCCGCCCGCTCAGGGCTGGGCGAGCGCCATCTTCTGCACGCGCACCAGGTTCTGGGTGCCCAGCTTCGCGAGTTCCAGCATGCGTGCGAGCTGCTCCGCCGTGAGCGGTTTGCCCTCTGCCGTGCCCTGCACTTCGATGTATTCGCCCTGCTCTGTCATCACGACGTTCATGTCGGTCTCGGCCGCCGAGTCCTCGGCGTAATCGAGATCGAGCACGGGCTCGTCACGGAAAATGCCCACCGACACCGCCGCCACCAGATGGCGCAGCGGATCCTCACCGAAGAGGCGCCTGCGGCGTCCCTCGGCAAGCGCATCGGCCAGCGCCACGCAGGCACCGGTGATCGCGGCCGTGCGGGTGCCGCCGTCGGCCTGGATCACGTCGCAGTCGAGGACGATGGTGTTCTCGCCGAGTTTTTTCATGTCAACGGCCGAGCGCAGGGAACGGCCGATCAGGCGCTGGATCTCGACGGTGCGCCCGCTCTGCTTGCCGCGGCTCGCCTCCCGGTCGGAGCGGGTGTTGGTCGCGCGGGGCAACATGCCGTACTCCGCCGTGAGCCAGCCGCTGCCCTCACCGCGCAGGAAACGTGGCACGCCACGATCGATGGTGGCGGTGCAGATGACGCGGGTGTCGCCGAACTCCACCAGCACGGAGCCCTCGGCATGGCGGGTGAATTTCCGGGTGATGCGCACGGGACGGATCTGTTCCGGGCGGCGGCCGCTGGGTCTTTCCATTGCGCGTGTTTCCGGTGGGCGGGGGGGAGATGCAGAAGGCGGCGGATTATACACAGCGACCCTCTGCACGCTGCTTGCCGCACGCAGCGCGTGCAGGGCTACAATGCCGCCTCCCCCGCCCCGTCGGAGATCGCGCTTGCCGCCCATCCAGAGCATGACGGGTTTCGCGCGGGCAGAAGCCGTGCACCCATGGGGCACGCTGTCCTGCGAGATCCGCTCGGTCAACCACCGCTACCTCGAGTTGCAGCTGCGCGTGCCCGAGGCCCTGCGCCATGCCGAGCACGCCTCGCGTGAGCTCCTGCGCGAGCGTTTGGGGCGGGGCAAAGTCGATTGCTCGGTCCGTCTGCAAGGCTCGGCAGGCAGCGAGGGCGGGGCACTGCGCGTCGACGAAGACCGCCTCGCACAACTGCTCTCTGCCTGCGCGCGGATCGACGTGGTCGCGCCCGGCCTTGCCAGGCCGACGACGCTCGAGATGCTCGCGTGGCCAGGCGTGCTGGCAGAGGAAGCCCCCGACGCCGACACCACCGCCGGCGCCATGCTGGCGCTCGTGGAACGCACGGCCCGTGAACTGGTGGAGGCGCGCGAGCGCGAGGGCGCACGTCTCGCAGCCTTGCTGGCACAGCGACTGTCAGGCATCGAGGAGCTGGTGGCGACGGTGCGCCAACGCCTGCCGGAACTGATCGCCGGCCACCGCGACCGTCTCGCACAGCGCGTCGCGGAGCTCGCGGTACAGGCCGAACCCGAGCGTCTGGCGCAGGAGATCGCGTTGCTCGCTGCACGCGGCGACGTGGCCGAGGAACTCGACCGCCTCAGCGTGCACGTGGGCGAGACGCGCCGCAGCCTCGCCGCCGGCGGGGCCTGCGGACGACGGCTCGATTTCCTGATGCAGGAGTTCAACCGCGAGGCGAACACGCTATCCTCCAAATCCGTCGCGGCCGAGACCACGCAGGCCGCCGTGGACATGAAAGTCCTCATCGAACAGATGCGGGAGCAGGTGCAGAACATCGAATGAGCGCATCCACCGGCAGCGGCCGCCTCTACATCGTTTCGGCGCCCTCGGGAGCAGGCAAGACGAGCCTGGTGTCTGCGCTGGCCGCAGCCGACCCGCTGGTGCGCGTCTCGGTCTCGCACACCACGCGCGCCATGCGCCCGGCCGAGGTCC
>CAIXOY010000004.1 GCA_903921135.1 uncultured Gammaproteobacteria bacterium | reverse complement strand
CGTGCCGGCCGGCGCAAACCGGCCATACCAGATCTGCAGCGCCGAATCCTTGTAACCGAGCTCGCCGCTGGTCGGCACGTCCGGCAGGGTTTCAATCCTCTTGGTTCCGAATACGGCAACAGCGCGCAGCTTTCCGGACTGCACCAGCGGCACGGCAGGCGCGCTCGTCGCGAGGAGCATCGACACCCGGTTGGCCATCACGTCTGCCAGCGCGGCCGCCATGCCCTTGTACGGCACATGCACGAGGTCCATGCCGTGCTGGCTGTTCAGCATCTCGTTGATCAGCTGCGAAGTGCTTCCGTTGCCGTACGAGGCATAGCTGAGCTTGCCCTTCTGCGTACGCACATACTCGACGTATTCCTTGAAGTTCTTCGCGGGCGTGTCCGGGTTGATGACCATCAGGTGAGGTCCCTCCGCAAGCAGCGCCACCGGCTGGAAATCCTTCAGCGGGTCATAGGGCAGCGTTTTGTAGAAGGTAGGGTTGATCGAGTAGGTGCTCGTGATCCCCAGCGTGACCGAGTAGCCGTCGGGCGCGGCCTTGGCCCCGTACTGCGTGCCGATGAGCCCGCCCGCGCCCGGGCGATTGTCGACGATGAACGGCTTGCCCAGGCGTTCCTGCAGCTTGTTGGCAAGCGTGCGCATGAGGATGTCGCCGCCTCCGCCGGGCGGGAAGGGCGTCACCAGCTGCACCGCGCGCGCAGGCCAGGCCTGCGCAAAGGCCGGGCCGGCCGCAACCGAACCCGCCACAAGGGAAACAACCAACAGGACACTGCGTGACAGCTTCACCATCCACCTCTCCTCTTTTGGAATGCGCTGATTTGCTAGACTTCCACCCCATGACGCACGTTGCGCATCCCGGAGGAAACACAATGATTGACCACGTCGACCACATCGTCATCACGACCCGCGACCTGGAGGGGTGTCTGCACTTTTATTGCGACGTGCTTGGCATGAAACTGGAAAAGTACCAGTTGCCGGACGCGCTGCGCATCGCGCTGAAGTTCGGCAACCAGAAGATCAACGTCCACGAATGGGGCAAGGAGTTCGTCCCGCGCGCGCATGTGGCCGCCCCGGGAACGCTCGACATCTGCTTCATCGCGTCGGTACCTCTGGAGGAGGTGGTCGCGAAGCTGAAGGCCGCAGGCATCCCCATCCTCGAGGGCCCGGTCATCAAGACCGGTGCTACCGGGAAGATCCTTTCGGTTTATATGCGCGACCCGGACCTGAACCTGGTGGAGATCTCGGTGCCGGTGCAATAGTCGCGGAGCGTTCAGGCGGGACGCTCGCCGGCCAGCGTGATCCGGTGCAGCAGCCGCTTGAACCCGTGGTAGTCGTTCACCGGGTTGTGCTGGGCGCAGCGGTTGTCCCAGAGGGCGATCGAACCCGGCGCCCAGACAAAGCGGCAGGTGAACTCGGGCTTCACCTGGTGCTGGAACAGGTAATTGAGCAACGGCGCGCTCTCCTCCTCCGTCATGCCCGCAAACTTCGCGGTGTGCGCAATGTTCACGAAGAGGGCCTTGCGACCGGTTTCCGGATGCGTCCGAGCGACCGGGTGCTCTGCGTCATAGCGCGAGGGCGCATCGTTGCGGCCGTCGGACTTGAGCCTGTCTTCGCGGGTCTTCGACACATCGGCACGCGCCGAACTGTTGACCGCCTTCATCCCATCCAGCATTCGCCGCATGCCGTCTGAAAGCGCGTCCCAGGCCAGGTACTGGTTGGCAAACAAGGTGTCGCCCCCGTACGGCGGGATCTCCTGCGCCATCAGCATGCTCGCCATCGGTGGTTCGTCGAGGTAGGCGGTATCCGAGTGCCAGACCCCGCCGAAGTTCACCTTCTCGTGCTCGAGCTTCTTGACCTCGATGATCTTCGGCCATCCATCGAGGCCCTTCACGAAGGGATACTCGACCGGCCTGCCCATGGACTGCGCAAAGGCCATGTACTGCGCGAACGTGAGCTTCTGGTCGCGAAAGAAGATCACCAGGTTCTCGAGCCAGGCCCTGCGCAACTCTGCAAGCGTCTCGGCCGGCATCGGCCTGGACAGGTCCACGCCGTGAACTTCGGCGCCCAAACCGCCCGCCGTACGGCGCACTTGGATAGTACGGTAGGGAGTCATCGTGGGTTTCATACGCTAAAGTATAGGCCACATGCTAGGCATCAGCCGTTCGCCCGGTGAAACGAGCAGGCCATCCCGCACCGCACAACACAACAAGGAGAAACTAATGCGACACGCCATCCTGGGCTTGACCTTGCTGCTTGCCACACCCGCCTTCGCCCACAGCCCCAACGCCCCCGAACACCAGTTGCAACCGCTGGGCGACCTCAAGCTCGAAAGCGGCGAGGCGATCAAGGACTTCCTCGACACCGTCACCGACCGCGGCCGCAAGCTGCACTAACCGGAGATCCACAGTAATGGCAACAAGCCGCATCAGCCTCACGCGCTTTCTCATCGAGCGCCAGCGCGACAAGGCGCTCATCAACGCCGACCTGCGCCTCCTGATCGAGACCGTGGCGCGCGCCTGCAAGGCGATCAGCCACGCAGTCAACAAGGGCGCCCTTGCGGGCAACCTCGGCTCGGCGGGCACGGACAACGTGCAGGGCGAGGTCCAGAAGAAGCTCGACGTGCTCTCGAACGAGATCCTGCTCGAGGCCAACGAATGGGGCGGCAACCTCGCCGCGCTCGCCTCCGAGGAGATGGAGGACCCGCACCCGATCCCGACGCACTTCCCCAAGGGCGAGTACCTGCTGCTCTTCGACCCGCTGGATGGCTCTTCCAACATCGACGTGAACGTCTCGGTCGGCACGATCTTCTCGGTGCTGCGCTGCCCGAAGGCGGCCACGGGCGGGGGCTACTGCGAAGCCGACGAGAAGGCCTTCCTGCAACCGGGCACGCAGCAGATCGCGGCCGGCTTCGCGGTGTACGGCCCGTCCACGATGCTGGTGCTCACGGTGGGCGACGGCACGCACGGGTTCACGCTCGATCGCGAGATGGGCTCGTTCGTCCTCACGCACCCGGACATCCGCATCCCCGAGGACACCGCCGAGTTCGCGATCAACATGTCCAACATGCGCCGCTGGGAGCCCGCGGTGAAGCGCTACATCGACGAGTGCCTCGCGGGCAAGACCGGTGTACGCGGCAAGGACTTCAACATGCGCTGGGTCGCCTCGATGGTGTCGGACGTCTACCGCATCCTCACGCGCGGCGGGATCTTCATGTACCCGCGCGACGACAAGAACACCGCCGGGCGGCTGCGCCTGATGTACGAGGCGAATCCGATGTCGTTCATCATCGAGCAGGCGGGCGGCGCGTCCACCGACGGCAACGGCCGGCTGCTCGACGTGAAGCCCGAGGGCCTGCACCAGCGCGTCGCCGTGATCCTCGGCTCGAAGAACGAGGTGGAGCGCGTCACCTCGTACCACAAGGGATGATGCAGACCGGCATGACGGCCGCCAAACTCCTGCCTTTCCTGCTCGCCTCCGGGGGCCTGGCGGCGCTGCACCTGATGCAGCGGATCGTGCCGGCGGGCGGCAACGCGGGCGCCACGCTGGCTTCGGCCTACGTGGTCGCGGCGCTCGCCTGCCTCGCGGCGTTCCCGCTGCTCACCCCGGGCAAGTCGCTGGCCGAGGGCTTTTCCACGGTGTCGTGGCACCCATTGGCGCTCGGCGCGGCCATTGCGTGCTGCGAGATTGGTGTATTGCTGTCTTTTCGCGCGGGATGGCCGGTCGGCACGACGGGCGTGTCGATGAGCGCGGTGATGACGCTGATCCTGTTTCCGATCGGGGTGCTTGCTTTCGGCGAGGCGCTGACATTAGAGCG
>CAIXOY010000003.1 GCA_903921135.1 uncultured Gammaproteobacteria bacterium | reverse complement strand
GGCTGGTTGAAGGTGACCAGCAGGAAGGCGCCGATGCGCTCGATCCTGAGTGCGGGTGCCTGCGCGGTGGATGTCATTTGGTTCGTCTCCTCTGCGTTTCGTCGGGGGCTGCGAAAAAGCCGGCGAAGGCCGCCGCCATGGCGGTGATCTCCTTCTCCAGCATGGGCTCGCCCTTGCGCCAGGACAACTGCTCGGCGCGGGTCTCCATGCTGGCCAGCTCGTAGGTGATGGCGCGGATCAGCAGCTTCCAGCGCATGCCGAAAGTCTCCGATGACAGGTGCGGCAGCGCCTGGCGCATCAGCCCGGCGGTCACGCGGATGCTGGTGTCGTAGCGATCGATCAGGTAGGCGGGCAGGTCCACCCCGCTGCCCACGAAGGTGTGCGCAAGCATGCGGCGGAAATGGCTGCGGCCGCGACTGTCGAAGATCGGCCGCGCGCTGGGTTCGGCCAGGATGCGCAGCAACTCCACGGGACGCCCGGCGGGCGCGGGCGGGTGCTCGGCAAAGCGTGCCAGGCGCTCTGCGCGCTCTGCCTCGATCGGCGGCATGCGCAGGTCGCAGATCGCATGGGCCAGGGCCTCGCGCGAGCCGAAGTGGTAGTGCACGGTCGAAAGGTTGCGTTGCTGCGTTGCGGCAACGATCTGGCGCAGCGACACGCCCATCATCCCGTGCAGCGCGAAGAGCTTCTCGGCCGCCAGCAGCAGTTCCAGTCGCGTGGCCTCGGCCCGGGGGGGCTTGGCTGGTGTGCGGGCGCGTGGCAAGCGGTTGCCTTGTCGGGTGGTCTTCAATTAATGAATCTGTGTTGACAGTTTAATACAGTCGCTTTAGATTTGGCCACCCCCGCAGGAGAAGCGCACGCATGCAGGTTTTCGAATCCGCAGTCGATCCCTCGTCGGAAAGCTTCCGCGCGAACCGCGCCGGCATGCTCGGGCTGGTCGAGTCCGTGCACGCCCTGCAGCTGCGCACGGTGAAGGCCTCCGAGCGCTCCGCCGCCCTGTTCGCCAAGAGAAAGCAATTGCTGCCGCGCGAGCGGGTGGCGCGGCTGCTCGACCCGGGCATGCCCTTCCTCGAGCTCATGAGTCTCGCTGGCTATTGCGGCATCGAGAACCCCGACCCCGCCACCAGCGTGCCGGGCAGCGCGATCATTGCCGGCATCGGTTTCGTTTCGGGCACGCGCGTCATGGTCGTGGCCAACGATTCCGGCATCCACGCCGGTGCCATGCAGCACCTGACCGGGCGCAAGGTCATGCGCTGCCAGGAGGTGGCCCTCGAGAACAAGCTGCCCTTCATCCAGCTGGTGGAGAGCGCCGGCGCGAACCTGCGCAGCTACCGTGTCGAGCGCTTCATCACCAGCGGCGGCATGTTCCGCAACCTCGCGCGCCTGTCGGCCGCCGGGCTGCCGGTGCTGTCCGTGGTGCACGGCTCGTCCACCGCGGGCGGGGCCTACCTGCCCGGGCTGTCCGATTACGTGGTCATGGTGCGCGGCCGCGCGCGCGCCTTCCTCGCCGGCCCGCCGCTGCTCAAGGCCGCCACCGGCGAGATCGCGAGCGAAGAGGAGTTGGGCGGCGCCGACATGCACGCCACGGTCTCGGGCCTGGCCGACTACCTGGCCGAAAACGACGCCGAGGCGATCTCCATGCTGCGCGACGTGATACGTGGAGTCGACTGGAACCGCAACCAGCCGCAGATGGCGCCCAAGGCGTGGCAACCGCCGCGCCTGGATGCCGACGAAATCGCCGGCATCATGCCGCTCGATTCGCGCAAGCCCGTGGACATGCGCGAGATCATTGCCCGGCTGGTGGACGGCTCGGAGTTCGGCGAGTTCCGCGCCGCCTACGGCAGCGCCACGCTGTGCGCCACCGGCTTCATCGAGGGCCACGCCACCGGCTTCATCACCAACAACGGCCCGCTCGACCCGCAGGGGGCGACCAAGGCCGCGCAGTTCATCCAGCTGTGCGACCAGGCCGGCACGCCCATCGTCTACCTGCAGAACACCACCGGCTTCATCGTCGGCCGCGCCTCCGAGGAGGCCGGCATGATCAAGCACGGCGCCAAGATGATCCAGGCGCTGACCAACGCCAAGGTGCCGCAGGTCACCATCATGTGCGGCGCTTCGTTCGGCGCCGGCAACT
>CAIXOY010000002.1 GCA_903921135.1 uncultured Gammaproteobacteria bacterium | reverse complement strand
TGATCGCGCGGCGAGACGGGCGAGACAAGGCTGAACTCGCCGGGCATATCAGGCGAGCCGACGCGGAAAAGGAAACCGTAGCCATCGTCGACCGCGGTCATGCCCTCTGCGTCCACCGCCCGGACCCACCATACATGGCGGCCTTTGAGCGCCACGGGTGCGGGCAGCGATGCAACCGACAGGGTGCAGGTGCCCGTGTCGCAGCCGAGGTCTGCGGGCAGCAACCCGGGCCGCTCGAGGAAAGCACCGTCGGGCGAGCTCAGATAGAAAATGTAGCTTTCGGCGCCGGAAGAAGGTGTCCAGGTAAAGGACTCTACGGTGGCCGGATCGCTCACCACGGCGCCTGGTTCACCGTCGGTGCCCGGGGCGAGCAGGGTGAATGCACCGAGTTCCGCTTGTGCGGATTGGGCAGTCACAGCGGCAAACATCAGCGCCGCGGCACCTCGGATGAAGTGGCCTAATCCGTTGGATATCACGCTTTTCTGCATGGCGAATCACCCGTGTCAGTGAGTTTCAGGAAGCGGTACCTAGCATCCTACGCGAGCGAATATCCACAGGATCATGCTGTTTGGTGAATGTGGTTGCATGACGTCGGGCCTGATCCGGAAATGTGGATATCCCTCGATTCAGCGGCGTTCCATCACCGCCCCGTACACCACCCGGTCATCCTTCACCGTCGCCACCACGCGAAGGCTCCGCAGATCCGCGCTCGGGAGGGCCAGCGGGTTGCGATCCACGATCACGAAGTCGGCGCGCTTGCCCGGCTCGATCGAGCCCTTGTCCTGCTCCTCGTGGTAGGTCCACGCCGCGTCGATCGTGATGGCGCGCAGCGCTGCGAGCGTGTCGATGCGCTGCTCGGGCCCCAGCACCCTGCCGTCACGCGTCACGCGGTTGGTGGCCGTCCACAGCGTGAAGAAGGGATCGAGCGGCGTCACCATCGCGTCGGTGTGGTTGCTGAAGCGCAGGCCACGCGCACGGGCTGCGGCGAGCGGGCTGAGAAACGCCGCGCGCGCCTCGCCCAGATTGCGGCGATGCACCTCGCCCCAATAGAACGCGTGGTTGCTGAAGAACGAAGGCGCAATGCCGAGCCGCACATAGGCATCGAGCTGGTCTGCGCGTACGAACTGCGAGTGGATGGCGATATCGCGGCGATCGTCCGAGGCCTTTGCGCCAAGTGCCTCGTGCGCGGCAATAAGCGCATCTATGGCGGCGTCGCCGTTCGTGTGGGTCCAGATCTGTATGCCGCGCGGGTAGAGTTCTGCGACGGCGCGCGCGTACTCCGCGGGATCGATCATCGGCTTGCCGTGCCAGTCAGACTCACCCCCGGGCCCACCCGTCAGCATGGGCTGCGTGAACCAGGCGGTGCGGCCCTGCGGCGAGCCGTCGAGCAGGAGCTTCACGCCGCCCAGCTTGAAGCGTCCCTCGTACACGCCGAAGCGCTGCTCCGCGAGTCTGTGGGCATCGGCCTGCCCCATCGCCACAGGCAGCGCCACCACGTCGAGCGGCAATTCGCCCCGCGCCGCCGCGCCGCGCAGCAGCGCGAGGCCGCGTGCGTCCGTCGCGCCGTCCTGCACCGTGGTGTAGCCGTTCTCTGCGTAGTGCGCGAGCGCCGTGCGCAAGGCGGCTAGCGAGGCCTGCTCCGAGGGCGCCGGCAGCACGCGGAAGAAGGCAAAAAGTCCCGTCTCCATCACCAGCCCGGCGGGTTCGTTGCTGCCAGGGCGCCGCACGATCACGCCACCCTCGGGCGTGGGCGTGGCGGCATCCACACCTGCCAGCGCGAAGGCGCGCGAATTGAACACTGCACCGTGACCCGAGACGTGAAGGAGCATCACGGGGTTGTCGGGAAAAACCGCATCCAGATCGCTGCGCGTAAGTTCGCGCCCTCCGGCTAGCCCTTCCCGCGCGTAGCCGAAGCCCTGAATCCAGTCGCCGGGCGGAATGCGTTTTTCCGCCGCGTGCGCCTGCAGCACCCGCAGCAACGAGGGGATGCTGTCCACACTCCCTACCGGAGGCTGTGTGACGTTGGCCCAGTCGGCGAAGGCCACCGCTTGCATCAGGTGGCTGTGCGGGTCGATGAAGCCGGGGAGCAACGCGCGGCCTTCGAGCTCACGCACGCGGGTGTCCGGGCCGCGAAGGCGTTCCATGCCGGCACGCGAACCGGTGGCGAGGATGCGCCCATCGCGCACTGCGACGGCCTCCACGACGCGACCCTGTGCGTCCATGGTCAGTACCGAGCCGCCGAAGTAGAGGGTATCGGCAACCGGCTCCACAGGGCCTGGAGCAGCCGCAAAAGCACACGCCATCAGACCGTGATACAGGAGCACCACGCCGAGCCATCGCACACCGATTGTCCGGATTGCCGCCGTACTCATGCTTCCATTAGCCAGAACTCACCAAGGCACACCATACGGCGTGGTGGTTCAGCGATCCAGCCCGTGGTGAACGTGCACCGTGCGAGCGCATCCAAGGTACGCGGGCCGCAATAGGACGGGCAGCTGCCCGCGATTGTGCTTAGACGGGATGCGTGAGGCCGAGAAAAAGCGCCTTGGCCAGCAAGGAACGTCTGACCGGCTTGCAGATCTCGGCCGCGAAGGGAGGCGAGGCGGGCTTCCCTGCTGCACGCATGGCGCCGTTCCCCATGAGCAGGAGTCCGATGCCCTCGGACAAGTGGGTCCCGCGGATTGCAGTCGCCAGTGCCCGCCCGTCGAGGCAGGGCATATCAGCATCCAGCACTGCCACATCGAAGCGCTCGCCGTGCTCGAAGCGTTTGAGCGCCACCAGAGGATCGGTGTCCTCGAACACCTCCATGCCCCACGCCCGGCACTGGCTCGCGAGCACGCGCACGCTGCTGGCGTGGTCATCGACGATCAGCACGCGTTTGCCCCGGAGCACCTCCGTATGGAGGCCCAAGCTCCGGGGCAGCACGCCCTCTCCCGTCGGCGCGGGAAGCGTGACGGTGAAGCTGGAGCCCTTGCCGAGAGCACTCCAGAGGGTGATGCCGCCACCCATGGCCTCCACGATGCGCTTGCAGATGGCGAGCCCCATGCCGGTGCCCCCATAGCGGCGCGACAGAGAGGCGTCGACCTGGAAGAAAGGCTCGAACACGCTCTGCTGGGTTTCCGGGGAGATGCCGATGCCGGTGTCGCTCACCACCAGGCGCAAGGTATCACTGCCCTCCGGCATCACACGGACGGAAACCTCGCCCGACGCCGTGAACTTGATCGCGTTGTCCAGCAACAACATCAGCACCTGCCGCAACCGCTTTTCATCGCCCCGTACGAACGGACGGATGGCAGGGTCGATGTCGCAAAGGATCTCGAGCGGTTTGCCCGCCGCACTCGGCAAGGCCATCTCGACTGATTCCTCGATGCAATCGACGAGATTGAAACTGGCATCCTCGAGCAGCACGCTACGATCTGTATCGATGCGGGCGTAATCGAGGATATTGTCGATCATGGCGAGCAGATGGCTCGCCGCTGTGTGGATGCGATTGAGCTTCGATTTCTGACCGGAATCCGTGATGTCCCGGGACAACAGCTGGCTGAAACCCATGATCGCGTTCATGGGTGTGCGCAGTTCGTGGCTCATCACGGTGAGGAACTCCGAGCGCACACGAGAAGCCGCCTCGGCCGCATGGCGCGCCATCTCGGCGCGCCGGTGCTCCTCGGCGTCCTGCTCGATCTTGCGCCGCAGCAGCACCATATCCCGGCGCAGCTCCAGCTGCGCGACCACCTCTCGGGCGAGGATCGCGAGCCCGTCACGCTGCTCAGGCGTAAGTGGCCGCGGGACGCGATCGATGACGCAGAGTGCTCCCAGCGATTGACCGGTCGGCGTCACCAGAGGCGCGCCAGCATAGAGGCGGAGGTGGAAATCGCCAGTAACGAGAGGATTGTCTGCAAAGCGGGCGTCATGCGTGGCGTCGGGCACTTCCATGACGCGATCTGTATCCAGCATCGCATGCGCGCAGAACGACACCTCACGCGGTGTCTCGGACACATCGAGGCCGACGCTTGCCTTGAACCATTGGCGGTCACTGTCCACCAGGCTCACGGCGGCAATGGGTGTTCCGCACAAATTCGCCGCCAGGCGAACGAGGTCATCGAAGACCTGCTCGGGGAGGGTATCCAGAACCTCATAAGACAGCAGCGCGGCGAGACGTTCCGCTTCATCGGGAGGCACTACGGCCGCAGGCATGAATGCTCTTCCTTTTACTGCGCCGCTTGGTCTCGCGGTTACGCCACCGGGACGGACCCGGACCACCGCACTCTATTCGTGCTGCACTGCCGATGCAGCTCGGGCAAGCACTTATCTCCCGCACTCCGGCGATCACGCGGCATGACACCGCGCGGGTGATGAGCGGTGCCTTTCAGCGTGCTATGTCGTTACCGAAGGGCAGCGCCGCGTCACTGAGCCACTCCCACACCGAGACAGCCCAGGTGGTGGGCACCTGCACCGCGTAGCTCAGCTCTGCTGTGCGCTCCAGCAATACCGGCACGTGATGCAAAGCCGTCTGCGCAAAGTGGCCCACGCCAAAGACCGAGGGGTGCAGGTCGAGCGCGATACCGCCCTGCAGCAGTTGCGTGGC
>CAIXOY010000001.1 GCA_903921135.1 uncultured Gammaproteobacteria bacterium | reverse complement strand
GCAGCTCGCGCCGCTGGGCCGAGAAGCGCTTCCCCAAACTCGCGCACTGGAACGAGCTGCCGAAGGGCGGCCACTTCGCGGCCTTCGAGCAGCCCGTGGCCTTCGTGGGTGAAGTGCGCGACTGCTTCCGGGCGATGGACGCGCTATAGCGGTTGTCCTCAAACACGCTGGCGGGTCAACCGATCCCTGCTCGCGGCGTTCAGAGAGGCGGGAGTCATTTCCCCTCCCGAGGAAAACGCCATGCTGACCCGCCTGCTCGCCACGCTGACTGCCAGCGCCGTGCTGGCATCCACGCCCGCCCTGGCCGACCGCGACCGGCACCACCGTCACGGTGGCGATCGCTACTACCGCGAGTCCTATGGCACGGTGGTGTACCGCCCGGTCTACCGCCCCGTCTACCGCGAGGTCTATATCGAACCGCGCCCCGTGTACCGCGAGGTGTATGTCGAGCAAGAGCCGGTGTACGTGGAGCGGCGCTACCATTACGATCAGCCGCGATATGAGCACCATCACCGCCGCGGCTGCGGACACGACGACGCCTGGAAGTGGATCGGCGGCTCCATTCTGGTGGGTGCCATCCTTCACGAGGTGGCTCACTGAGGCCGGATATGCCGCAGGCGCCGCTCATGGACGGGTCGGGCGCCTGCCCGGTGGAGCCGGGCGTGGCTGAGGCGCCCGGCGACATAGAGGCCTTCCTGCGCACGGTAGAGCGCAGGGGCTTCCTGATGGCAAGGGTCGCGCTTGGCCACGAGGCCGATGCGCTTGATGCCGTGCAGGACACCATGCTCCGGCTGGTGCAAGGCTACGCAGCGCGGCCGCCGGAGGAATGGCGGCCGCTCTTCTACCGCATCCTGCGCAACCGGATCACGGATTTCCGGCGGCGCAGGAAGATCGAGTCCTTGTTCGGCGTGTGGCGCAGCCCCGTCGCCGAGGATGACGAAGACCCGATCGACCAACTGCCGGATCCGGCAGTTGGCGATCCGGAAAGACTGGTGGCGGGTGAACGCCGCGGGCAGGCGCTGATGCAGGCGCTGGCCGAACTTCCCGATCGCCAGCAGCAGGCTTTCATGCTGCGGTGCTGGGAAGGGCTCTCCACCATCGATACCGCGCAGGCCATGGGCTGCAGCGAAGGCAGCGTGAAAACGCATTACTTCCGCGCCATGCACGCGCTGCGCGAGAAACTCGAGGATCACTGGCCATGACCGACACCGAACGCGAACTCGCCCGGGCGCTGCGCGAAGAGGAGCTCTTTCTGCCCGCCGCCACGCTGCGCCGCATTACAGGTGCGCGTGCGCATGCGCTGAATGCGCCGCAGCCTTCGCTGCTCTCACGCCTGATGGCGCCCGCGATGGGCGCACTGGTGCTGGCGAGCGCGCTCGGTGTGGCCGTGCTGATGCCCGGCCAGCAGGACGCGCAGACGGTGCAGGGCAGCCAGCAAGGCGACAATCCCGAGCTCTACCGCGACCTCGATTTCTACCTGTGGCTTGCCGAATCCGACATGGGGCGTCATGGCTGAGCGCCGCCCCCGCGCGCGCCTGCTGCTGGCCGGGCTGCTCTGTGCCCTGCCTGTGGTGGCGGCGGCAAGCGGCCGCGATGACGATTCCCGTCGTGAACGCGATGAACGGCGCGAACAACGCCGCGAGCAGTGGCAGGAGCAACGCGAGCAGCGTGAACGCCGTGATGAGGGACGCGACGAGCGGCAGAGCGATCCCTACGCGGGGCAACGGAGTGAGCAGCCCGACTACGCGCAGCCCGAGCGCCGCCAGCGTGATGAGCCGCAGGCGCAACCCGTGTATCGCCAGCCCGAGCGCCAGCCGCAGTGGAAGGACACAGACCAGCAGCGCAGCCAGCAGTACCAGCAGCAGTTCCAGTCCCTGCCGCCCGAAAAACAGGAGCGCGTACGCCAGGCCGAACGCCAGTACCGCAGCATGAGCCCGGACGAGCGCAGCGAGTTGCGCCGACGCTGGGAAGGGATGTCGGAGGAAGAGCGCGAGCGCTATCGCCAGCGCGCCAGAGAGCGACAGTAATCGGGAGCGCGCGCCCGGTGTCACCGGGCACGTCGCGCAGTACCCCCGATCAGCGCAGCGCGTCGTCGAAGATCGCGACTGCCCGGGTCCAGCCCGCGGAGGCGCCGCGGATCTTGAAAGGGAAGCAGGAAATATAAAAACCGTCTGCTGGCAGCGCTTCGAGGTTATGGAGTTTCTCGAGGTGGCAGTAGCCGATTTCGCGGCCTGCCTTGTGGCCCTCCCAGATCAGTGAGACATCACCGGTCTGCTTGTACTTCTCGGCAGTGGCCGAAAACGGCGCATCCCAGCTCCAGCCATCCGTGCCCGTGAGCCTGACGCCGCGCTCGAGCAGGTACATCGTTGCATCCTTGCCCATGCCGCAGCCCGCGCTCACGTAGCCTGGACCTCCGTAGGCCTTGCCGGCACGGGTGTTCACCACCACGATTTCCAGCGGCTTCAGTTCATGGCCGATACGGCGCAACTCCTGCTCCACATCGTCGGCCGTCGCAACATAGCCGTCTGCGAAATGACGGAAGTCCAGCTTCACGCCAGGCTGGAAGCACCACTCCAGCGGGACTTCGTCGATGGTCGACGCGCGCTTGCCGCCGTCCATGGTGGAGGCAAAGTGATACGGGGCATCGAGGTGGGTGCCGTTGTGGGTGATGAGCTCGATCCGCTCTATTGCCCACGCCTCGCCATCCGGCATGTCCTCGGGACGGATGCCGGGGAAAAACTGCACCAGATCCCCGATCGTCTGCTTGTGGTCGATGTAATCGATCTTCGGGCGATAGGGTTCAGGATCCGAAACCACCTCGTTTTCGAGAAAAATCGACAAATCGACAAATCGTCTGTTGCTCATCCCACCCTCCGGTCGCAATCCCGTTACATGAAGTCGAAGCCAGGGTATCCGCTCGCGGCCACACCCGTGGTGTGGTCACGGTAGCTGGTGAACCCCCCCAGATAGAGCTGCATCACCTGGGGCTTGCCCGGGATATTCGACCCGACATACCAGTTACTGCTGTTCCAGAAAAGCGTCGGGCGCGCGATGTCCGCCATCTTTCCGGTCCATGCGTCGTCTGCCGCCACGGTGGACTCCACCGCCTCGAAGCCGTTTTTCTGCATGTGGCTGATCATGTCCGCGAACCAGTCACCCTGATACTGGACATTTAGCACGGGGTTGAAGAAGCCGGTGCAGCTGCCAGGGCCATTGACGAACAGCAGGTTGGGGAAGCCGTGCGTCATCAGCCCCGCGTTGGTGTGGGGCCCGTCACGCCAGGCGTCCGCCAGAGTGACGCCGTCGCGACCGCGGATATCGATCCTCACGGCAGCACCGGTCACCGCATCGAAGCCGAGCGCGAAAATGACGTCGTCCAGGTGGTGGACGGTATCTCCCGTCTGCACGCCGGACGCCACGAGACGGCTGATCCCCGTCGTGGAGATGTCCACCAGCTTCACGTTGTCGCGGTTATAGGTCTCGTAGTAGTTGCTGTCGGCGCAGAGTCGCTTGGTCAGGATGGGATAAGACCGGGGAATCAGCAGATCCGCCACCGCAGGATCGTTGATGCGTGCACGGATCTTCTCGCGGAAGAACTCCGCGAGCTCCTCGTTCATCTCGGGATCGAAGAGCAGATCCTTGAACGAGGTGTAGAAACTCAGGCCGCCCGATTTCCAGCGGAACTCGTACTCGGCACGCCGCTGCTCCGGGGTCATGTCGCGGGCGTTGTTGGGATTGGGTTCCATGGCGTGGAAATCCACGGACACATACCCGCCGAAACTGTTCATCTGCTTCTGGCGCCAGCCGCGATAGTCCGACTTCACGCGCCGGACATAGTCGGGTTGCAGGGGGCCATTGTTTCGCGGCGCGCTGAAGTTCGGCGTGCGCTGGAAGACGGTCAGGGTTTTGGCCTGTTTGGCGATGACCGGTATGGCCTGCACCGCAGTGGAGCCCGTACCGATGATGCCCACGGCGCGGCCCGAGAAATCGATCTCCTCATGCGGCCAGCTGGAGGTGTGCAGGATGCGACCGGAAAAATCCTCAAGGCCTGTGATATCGACGTGTTTGGGGGCCGAGAGGAGACCCGTCGCCACCACGCAGAACCGGCACAACACCTCGCTGCCGTCATGGAATGCGATCTGCCAGAGCTTCCTGTCCTCCAGCCAGCGCATCCCCTCTACCTGCATGCCGAAGCGGATATCGCGCAGGAGATCGAAACGCTCGGCGACATGCTGCAGATAGGCCTCGAGTTCGGGCTGCGAGGCGTAGCGTTCCTTCCATTCCCATTCCTGCTGAAGGTTCTCGTCGAAGGCGTAGGAGTACTCGAGGCTCTCGATGTCGCTGCCCGCGCCCGGATAGCGGTTCCAGTACCAGGTTCCGCCAACGCCGTGTCCGCGTTCGTACACTTCCGTGCGCAGACCGAGTTGCCGGAACCTGTGGAGGATGTAGAGGCCTGAGAAACCCGCGCCGATGACGGCGACGTCGATTACGTTCTGGGCTGTCTGGTCAGTCACGGCTATGCGCCTCCGGAAATGATGTTCAGTGGTGGCGGACGACGGTGTTGCGGAGGATCCCGATACCCTCGACCTCGAATTCGATGACGTCACCGGGTGCGAGGAAACGGCCATTCTCCAGCGCGCAGCCGCCACCGACGGTACCTGAGCCGAAGAACTCGCCTGGCATCAGGGTTTCGCTCCGCGAGGCGTGGACGATGACCTGCGGGAAACTCCAGCGTGCGGTGCCCGTGTTTCCCTCGCACACGAGCTGGCCGTTGATGCGCGCGCTCATCCGCGCGTTGCGCGGGTCGAAAGCGTCCTTGGTGACGATGCACGGACCGATGATGTTCCCGGTATCGAAATCCTTGCCCTTGGCGGGACCGAGTTGTGCCTGCATCTCGCGCGACTGGATGTCGCGGGCGCTCACGTCGTTGAAGATCGTGTACCCGAAGATGGCGGACTCCGCCTCCTCGAGGGTCGCATCCTTGAGTTTCCGCGAGAGCACACAGGCGTACTCGAGCTCGTAATCGAGCCGCTCGCTGTAGGCCGGCCAGACGATCTGGTCTCCGGGCCCGATGAACGAGAACCGGTTTACCTTGTAGTAAACGGGCATTTCGTACCAGACCTGCGGCACACGGTAGAGGCCTCGCGCCTCGAACTCCTGCAGGGCCGCCACCGGGTCCGGGGCCTGATCGGCCAGCGTCCGGCGCAAGGCTGCGAAGGAGTTCACCAGATGCTCCTCGAACAGGAGACAATCCCGGAACTGCACCGGTTGGGGAATGGGTGCACGCAGTTTCAGACCGCTCGCTGACAGCAACTGCGCGGCATCAGGAG